>DATBUG010000493.1:0-2418 GCA_036516315.1 Citricoccus sp. | reverse complement strand
CCGCCGCCACCCGGTGGTGAACCCGGTACCGGCTCGCCCACGCGGTCTCGGTGTAGGAGATCCCGAACCGTGCCGCCAGGTCCGCGCGCGCCCGGCGCTCGACCTCGTCCCCCTCGGCGCCGGACTCCTCGGCACTGGACTCCTCGTCGCCGGCCTCCCCGTCCGCACGGTCCGGCGCGCGCAGGACGCCGAGCAACCGGGAGCGGCGTCCCCGCTCGTCATGTCCCATGGGGAAGCAGAGCATGAAGTGCTCCGCGGAGAAGCGCACCTCGATCCCCTCGCCGACGCCCTCGACCCCGAGCGCGTCCAGGACGTAGAACTCGAAGGGGCTCGTGGTGCCCTCGAACGCGGTGCCTACGGCATGCCGGACCGGGGAGGAGGCACCGTCGGCGGCGATCACGTAACGGGCTGTCACGGTGACGGGCCCCTCCGGGGCGTCCAGGGTGACGGACACGGTACCGTCCGGCCGCTCGTGCAGGGACCGGAAGGCATGCCCCCAGGCCACGGGACGGCCCAGCGAGGCCAGGCGGTCGGACAGGATCTGCTCGTTCTCGCTCTGTTCGAGGACGTGGATGCCGGGGAACGGGGTGAGTCGCAGGCCGAGGCGGTCCAGGTGCACGGTGCCGAGCCGGCGCCGGCCCACGCCGGGGCTGACGTCCCGGGCCGGGACGGCGTGGGACAGGACCTCGGCGTCGAGCCCCAGCTGGCGGTAGACCTCCACCGAGCGTGCGTGCAGGGCGAGGGCGCGGGACTCGCGGGTCGGTCCGGGCTTGGCGTCGGCCACCACCGCCCGCACGCCCAGCCGGGCGCACCACGCACCGGCCATCAGCCCGGTGGGACCGGCCCCGATGACCAGCACGTCCGTCCGGAAGGCACGGGGCCGCCCCTGGCGCACCCCGGCGGTGGCGGTGGCGGGAGCCGGGTCCGGGACAGCGGCCGAGAAGGCAGGCACGGTCCCAGCGTAGGCAGGGGGCCGCGACGATTCCATGCCCGGCGCACGCCTTCCGTCCCGGGCCGGGGGCTGGCACGATGGCGGCATGCACCGACGCGTCGAGGTCCGGGGACCGGTCACGCCCCAGACGGCCTGGGCCCGCTACGAGCGTTTCGACGCCTGGCCCGCGTGGGCACCGCACCTGCGCCGGGTCGAGGCTGCCGGGGCGGTGATCGAACCCGGCGTGCGCGGTGCCGTGTACGGCCCGGCCGGGCTGCGGGTGAGGTTCCGGATCGACACCGTCGACCCAGTGGGACGGGTGTGGTCCTGGACCGTGTGGCTGCCCGGCACCCGGCTGGTCCTCCGGCACGACCTGGTCCCGGACGGTGCCGGGTGCCGCGCCGGCGTCGACCTGGTCGGACCGGCCCTCGTGGTGGGTCCGTACGCACCGTTCACCCGGTGGCCCCTGCACCGGTTGGTGCGTCCCGGCGGCGGTTAGGCTGAGAGGAACCGCCGGCCAGTCGAGGAGGACCGAGCATGAGGATCAGCGTCGGGCAGTTCCGCCCCACCGGAGTCGCCGCCGAGAACATCGCCACCCTGGAGCGCATGGCCACCCAGGCCAAGGACGACGGGGCCGAGCTCATCCTCTTCCCTGAGGAGTCCATGTTCACCGTCCGGCACGTGGCCGGCTCCCTCGCCGAGGCCGTCGACGCCGGCTGGTCCAGCTTCGTGCGCGACCTCACCCAGATCGCGGCGGGGCTGCAGATCGCGATCGTGGCCGGCGGCTACGAGCCCTCGGGCACCGACCGGCCGTTCAACACGCTCGTCGCGGTGGACGCGACCGGCCGGATCGTGGACACGTACCGCAAGATGCACCTCTACGACGCCTTCAAGTACAAGGAGTCGGACCGGATCACGCCGGGGGAGCGGGACCTGTCCATCGTGGAGCTTGGCGGGCTGCGCTTCGGCATGATGACGTGCTACGACCTCCGGTTCCCGGAGGTCTCCCGGGCGCTCGCGGTGGGCGGGGTGGACGTGCTGCTGGTTCCGGCGGCCTGGTTCAAGGGCGACCACAAGGTGGACCACTGGCAGACGCTGCTGAAGGCCCGCGCCGTGGAGAACACCGTGTGGGTGGTGGCCGCGGACACGCGCAGTGACAACACCATCGGCCACTCCGCCATCGTGGACCCGCTGGCGATCCCCGTGGCCTATCTCGGCGAAGAGGGCGAGGCGATCGCGACGGCGGAGGTCACCCGCGAACGCATCGACGAGGTGCGCTCCTTCCTGCCGGTCCTGGCCAACCGCCGCACGGACATCCTGGGCTGAGCGCCCCGTGGCGGGGCAGGTGGTTCTGTGAAGGGCCCTCGGGCGATGAACGGTCCCGGGCCCATACCACCGAGCCGGCCCACCACCGGGCGGGGGCCGATCACCCTGCTGGCGTTCGGCCACTCCGCCGTCGACGTCTACCAGGGGGCCGTGGCCGCCCT
>DATBUG010000492.1:0-5655 GCA_036516315.1 Citricoccus sp. | reverse complement strand
GTAGAGCAACGGGGTGACGGCCGGTTCGGTCTTCAGCACCGTGTCCGAGAGGGAGTGGTTCACCGGGATGCCCTCGGACTCCAGGAAGCGTCCCAGTTCCGCCACCAGCGGTCCGGACCGGGCCATCACGGCGATGCAGTCCAGGGCCACGCCCTCGCGGTGGTGCAGGTGGAGCACCTGCTGCAGCACGAGGTGCTGTTCATGGGCCGGCGAGGCGACGAGGTGCACGGTGACCGCTTCTGCGGGCGCCGCCTGGTCGCGCGCGGCAGCCTCCTCGTCCCCGTCCGGTGGCGCGTGGCCGGCCGGCGCCAGGTCCTGGCGCACCCGGTGCATGTCCGGCTGGGCCGGGATCCGCCGGGCCACGCGCCGCCAGGCGGCCACGACATCCTCCTGCATCCGGTGCCCGCCGGCCAGGACCACCAGGTGGCCGCCGGCGCCACCGGTGGCTCCGGCGGCTCCGGCAGCACCGGCGGGGCCGGGGGTCACGAGGCAGCCCGGGTAGTCGTGGACCAGGTCGGGACGGGCGCCACGGAAACCCTGGACGACGGTGTCCGGGCAGGCCGTGGCCACCACGTCCTGGTCCCGCCCCAGCAGGCGGACGAGCCTGTGCACGGACGGCGTCGCCTCCTGCAGGTCGTCGATCACGAGCACGGGCAGACCCGCCCGCTCGCTGTCCAGCAGGTCCGGGTGGTCCTCCAGGAGCCGGCTGGCGGTGGTGATGAGCCCGGCAGGGTCGAACGCCTCGGACATGCCCAGGTCGAGGCGGTCCCGGTAGTCCTGGAGCAGGATGGCCGCGGCGGTCCACTCCGGACGCCGGTGCCGCTCCCCCAGCTCCTCGAGATGGCCCGGTTCGACCCCGTACTCACTGGTGCGGTCGATCAGCTCCCGCACCTCACGCCGGAAGCCCCGGGTGCCCACGGCCTCGGAGAGGTCCGCCGGCCAGTCCGGGCCCGGCCGGGCTCCGGAGCCGTAGCTCTCCAGCAGTTCGGCGATGACGGTGTCCTGCTCGGCGCCCGAGAGCAGTCTGGGGGTGCGTTGCACGGTGGGGAGGTACCCGGCGACCCGGGCCCGCCGGATCAGGTCGAACGCGTACGCGGCCCAGGTGCGCACGGGGGTGGCCGCCCGGGTGCCGCGTCCTCCCCGGTCCAGTCGCACGGACAGGGCGTCCCGCAACCGTGCGGCGGACTGGCGGGTGGGGGTCAGCACGAGGAGGGAGGACGGGTCCAGGCCGGCCTCGATGCGCCGGGCGGCGTACTCCACGGCCACGGCGCTGCGACCGGTGCCGGGCCCGCCGAGCACCAGGGCGGGGCCGTGCCCGGGCTGCAGGTCCAGCACGCGCTGCTGGTCCGGGTCGGGGACGAACGTCTCGGCGTGCATCGGCGCCGGTCCGGTCAACCGCGGCCCCGGCGCGGGGTGCGCGGTCGTCGCGGGGAGGGGGGCGTGTGCGGGCATGGGTGTATTCAACCAGCCGTCCCGGACCCGTTAACGCCCAGGCCGTGGCGCAGGCGGGTCAGGGTGTCCAGGGCCAAAGCGTCGGGGTCCCAGCGTGCGGCGTCGAGGTCCACGCGCACGGCCGCGCCGGCCTCTCGCCCGGCCGGTGCCCTCAGCGGCGTCCCCTCGGCGTGGTAGTGCGGTACGGCCCGCACCGAGAGCGACGCGGGCAGCGTGCCGTCGGCCCGGACGACCCGCCACCACGGCGTGCCGTCAGGTGCCATGGACATCGCGCGTCCCGCCTGCCGCGGTCCGCCGGCGCCGAGCAGCCCGGCCAGGGCCCCGTAGCTGACGGCGCGGCCGGGCGGGACCAGCCCGGCGGCCAGGACCAGAGCCTCGGCCAGTTCGTAGGGCCCGTCCGGCAGGGCGTCCGTGCTGCTGTGCTCCACAGGAGACATGGTGCCATCGCGCTCCCCCACCCTGCGCCCCCGCTGGGCGTACCGTGTCCGTGGTGGACGGTACGGTGAAGGCGTGAGTGAGGTACCAGCGGCCGGCCCCGTGGCCCAGCACGTCCCGTGGCACGAGCAGATCCGCGTCGGCTTCGACCTGGAGACCACGGGCCGTGACCCGGTGACCGCCCGGGTGGTCACCGCCTCGCTCGTGGTCGTCGACCCCCACGGCACGCTCGCGGCCAGCTACGACTGGCTCATCGACCCCGGTGTGCCGATCCCGCCCGAGGCCGCGGCCGTGCACGGCGTCACCACGGAGCGGGCCCAGGCCGAGGGGCTGCCGGCGGACGTCGGGATCCTGGAGATCTCGGAGACCCTGCGGGACTTCTTCGAGGCGGGCATCCCCGTCATCGCGTTCAACGCCTCGTACGACTTCACGGTCATGGACCGGGAGCTGGCGCGCCGGGGGCTGGAACCGCTGCCCAACCGCTGGGTGATCGACCCGTACGTGATCGACAAGCAGGTGGACCGTTACCGGCGCGGCAAGCGCACCCTGACGGATGTCTGCGCCCTGTACGAGGTGCAGTTGCTGGACGCCCACACCTCCGCCGCCGATTCCCTCGCCGCCGTACAGGTCGCCGACTGCCTCGCCCGCACGTACCCGCAGCTGCAGGTGTCCCCGGCCACGCTGCACGCCCAGCAGGTGGCGTGGAAGGCCGAGCAGTCCGCCAGCTTCCAGGAGTACCTGCGGCGCAAGGACCCGGCCGCCGTGGTGAACGGCGACTGGCCCGTCCTCGGCCGCTGACGGATGAGGAGCCATGCCGGGGCCGCACCGGTGACGGCCCGGCAGTCACGCGACGTCATCTTCACTGTGGCGCCGCACACGTGCTCGGCCGCGTCGCCGTCCGTGACAGGCGGCGGGTTTCTCTGCTGGGTCGTTTCTGGCGTTTAATGATCGGCAGACCGCCTCATCCCCCCTTCCTCAGGAGCACCGCATGAACCGTTCCCGCACCCTGTCCCTGTCCGGCCTGGCCCTCGCCGGGGCCTTGGCGCTCTCCGCCTGCGGTGGGGGTGGGGACGCCGACGCCGAACTCGGCTCGGAGGGCAACCCGGTCAAGCTCGGCGTCGTAGGGGCCTCGGAGCCCTACTGGTCCACCTACGAGGAGGCGGTCGAGGCCGAGGGCATCCAGCTGGAGATCGTGGACTTCACCGAGTACACCCAGCCCAACCCGGCGCTGTCCGAGGGGGAACTGGACATCAACCAGTTCCAGCACATCCAGTACCTGGCGGACTACAACGTCGCCTCCGGCGACGACCTCGAGGTCATCGGCTCCACCGCGATCTACCCGCTGGGCCTGTACTCCTCGAAGCACGACGCCGTGGAGGACATCCCGGACGGCGGCCAGGTGATCGTGCCCAACGACACCGTGAACCAGGCCCGCGGCCTGCTCGTGCTGCAGTCGGCCGGCCTGATCACCCTCCGGGACGGCGGAAACGCCGCCTCCACGCTGGAGGACATCGTCGAGGAGGAGTCCAAGGTGTCCGTGTCCGCGCTGGACGCCGCCGCCATCCCGAACTCGTTGCCGGACGTGGACGGCGCCATCATCAACAACGACTTTCTCAACAACGCCGGCCTGAGTGCCGAGGACGTGCTCTTCCAGGACGACCCGGAGGACCCGGCCGCCCTGCCGTACGTGAACATCTTCGCCACCACGGCGGAGAACGCGGACAACGAGGTGCTGACACAGCTGGTCGAGATCTACCAGTCCAATGAGGAGGTCCAGCAGGGTGCGATCGACTCCTCCTCGGGGACTGCCGTCATGACGAACACCCCGGTCGAGGAGCTCCAGGCGTCCCTGGACGAGACCGAAGAGGCACTGCGCAACGCGCAGTGATGCACCACACCGGCCGGGCGACCCACCCGGCCGGTGTCCCGCGACCGGCCCGCGACGGAAGGACACCCCACCCCGCATGTCCCACATCACCCTGCGCGATGTCACCAAGCACTACCCCGCCACCACGCGCGGCGGGGAGCCCGTGGTGGCCGTGGACAACGTCTCCCTCGAGATCGAGCGCGGCGACGTGTTCGGCATCATCGGGTACTCCGGCGCCGGCAAGTCGACCCTGGTGCGCTTGGTCAATGCGCTCGAGCCCGTCAGTTCCGGCGCCATCGAGATCGATGGCACCGACATCACGCGGCTCTCGCCGGCCCGCCAGCGCGAGGCACGGACCGGCATCGGGATGATCTTCCAGCGCTTCAATCTGCTCAGTTCTCGTTCGGTGCGCCGCAACGTGGAGTACCCGCTCGAGGTGGCGGGCTGGTCCAAGGACCGGCGCCGGGCCCGCGCCCTGGAGCTGCTGGAGTTCGTCGGACTCGCCGGCCGGGCCGACGCATACCCCGAGCAGCTCTCCGGCGGTCAGCAACAGCGCGTGGGGATCGCCCGCGCGCTGGCGGCCGAGCCGGCGATCCTCCTGGCCGACGAGGCAACCTCCGCGCTCGACCCGGAGACCACGGACGAGGTCCTGGACTTGCTCGCCCGGGTCAACCGGGAGCTGGGGGTGACGATCGTGGTGATCACCCACGAGATGGACGTGATCGCCCGCATCGCCACGAAAGTGGCCGTCATGGACCGCGGGCAGGTCGTCGAGCAGGGTGAGACCTACTCGGTGTTCACCAACCCGCAGACCGCCACGGCCAGGCGCTTCGTGCGCACCGTGGTCCGCAACCTGCCGAGCGGGGACGAACTGGCGGCGTTGCGGTCCCAGCACGAGGGCCGGTTCTTCACGATCTCCTTCACCGAGGAGGGGGTGTCCGAGGCGCGAGTGTTCGGCGCCCTGGCGCGCGCGGGTGTCGACTTCAACCTGGTCTACGGAGGCGTGGACACCATCCAGGGGCGGGTCTACGGGTTGCTAACCATCGCCGTGCGAGGTGATGCCGCCGCCGTGGACGCGGCGATCGCCACCATCGGCGAGGGCGTCAAGGTCGAGGAGGTGGCCGCATGAACGACATCGTGACCCAGGTCGGGGAGCTGATGCCGACGCTGCTGGAACAGACCGGCATCATGATGTGGATCGTGGCGCTGTCGCTGATCTTCGGCGGCATCGCCGGCACGATCGTCGGCACCGCACTCTACGTGACCCGCAAGGGCGGCATCATGCAGCAGCCGGTGGTGTTCTGGGTGCTCAGCGTCCTGATCAACACCTTCCGCCCCGTGCCGTTCATCATCTTCATCGCCGCCATCCAGCCCCTGGCGCGGCAGGTGGTGGGCACCGGGATCGGCTCGGACGCCGTGGTGTTCGGCATCTCCATCGCCGCGACGTTCTTCATCGCCCGGCTGGTGGAGCAGAACCTCATGTCGGTGGATCCCGGGGTGATCGAGGCCGCCCGGGCCATGGGCGCGGGCCCCTGGCGCATCATCCGCACCGTCATCCTGCCGGAGGCCCTCGGTCCGCTGGTCCTGGGCTACACGTTCTCGATCATCGCCCTGATCGACATGTCCGCCGTGGCAGGCATCATCGGTGGTGAAGGACTGGGCAACTATGCCGTGGCCTACGGCTACCGGCAGTTCGACCCCGTGGTCACGTGGTCGGCGCTGGTGATCATCGTGATCGTGGTCCAGGTGATCCAGGCACTGGGCAACCTCTTCGCACGCCGGATCCTACGGCGGTAACCCGGCCCCGGGCCGCGACGCCCCGGCGTCGGCGTCGGCGGCACGGTAGCCGCGGCGGACACGGGGCGGCACACGCACGCCGGCATCCACGACGGGGCCGGGTC
>DATBUG010000491.1:0-1587 GCA_036516315.1 Citricoccus sp. | reverse complement strand
GAGCTGGCCGAGCTGGGCGGCGGGCACGGCCTGGTTCAGCACCGGGACCGGCTGCCCGGCCAGGACGGCGACGACGGCCGGCCCGGAGGGCAGGCCGAACACCTGCAGGGCCTGCGGCTCGGCCTCGGCGTCGATCCGGGCGAGGACGACGCGGCCGCCCCGGCGGTCGACCTCGGGGGTGAGAAGGGCGTCGAGTTCGCCGCTGACCGGGTTGGAGGGGATGGCCAGGTGGATGAGCACGGGCACGCGCCCGGAGAGCTGCACCAGCTGCTGCAGGTCCCCCTGCCGGGCGCCGTCCAGGACCCAGCTGCCCGACGCCGGTCCCTCGCCGGCGGACGCCGCGGCGCCCGGTCCGGGACCGGTGGCGGCCCGCTGCTTGAGTCCGGACAGGTCCACCGCCCCGCGCAGGTGGGACGGCGTGGCTCCAGGCTGCTGTGACATGCTCCCGTGCTCTCCTCGGTCTGGTCGGTCGCGATCCCGGCCGAACGGTGTCGGCCGGCAGGTCGTCAGTTCAGGAACCTCACCGTGCGCAGCTCGTCGGACATGCCCACGAGGGAGATCCTGGCCTCGTCCCCGCTCGAGTCCTCGGCGGGGACGTGCAGGGCCAAGACCTCACGGTACGTCATCCGTGCCCCCTTGTGCGTGACCCGGCCACCACCGCGCAGCTCTGCCGCGAGCTCGTCGACGATCACCGCAGCACCCGGCTCCTTCGGCCGGGCGAAGGTGCGGGCGTACAGGTGTCCCACCACCAGTGCCGAGCCGTCGGCCAGACGCAGCGCCACCGTGGAGTCCGGCACGAACTCGCGCCGGAACGTGAACCGGGCATCATCCGCGTCCTCGACGAGGCCCCGCTGGTACTCGTGCACCGCATCCACGTACGAGTTGGGTTCGATCTTCTCGGCGAAGTCGTCATCCGGTTCGCTCAGGTACCGTGCGGCACCGGCGACCGCGTTGCCGGGCGCCATCACCAGGCCGTCCGCGTCGGCCGGCTCGAGGGTCTGGACCCCCGTCTGGTCCAGGCCACCGGCCGGCAGCTCGGCTCCCGGGGTCATCGGGGCGTTCGACACCAGGCGATACTGGCCGCGTGCCGAGTCCTGGCGCAGGATCAGGATCTGCGGGGTGCTGTTGCCCTCCCCTTCGGTGATCGCCATGGCCGTGCGGGGGAAGGCGGGATCGGAGACCGCGGCCGCGGACAGCACCGGCGAGGCCGCCACGGGCTCCGGGGCGGGCACGCTGTCGTCGATCTTGCGGTTGCGGTAGTTCAGGGAGCGCATCTCCAGAGCCTGGTCCGCGACCCGGGGCTTGAGTTTGGCGGTGCTCTGCGCCAGGTCACCGGCGCGCGCGGTCTGCGCGACCTTCTTCAGGATCCGCTCCAGCTGGGGCTCGGTCAGCACCGGATAGGCCTCGCCGTCGCCGCCACCGTCCTGCTGGGCGGCGGCGACGGCCTGGACCGCGGGAAGCGGAACGGCCCCGGCGGGGGCGACGCCCGCGAGGCCGATCACCAGCGCGGCGACTCCGGCACCACCGCCGCGCAGGCTGCGCCGCAGGGTCGTGCGGGTGGCGGTGCCAGCGGCGCTCGACCCGGCA
>DATBUG010000490.1:0-4540 GCA_036516315.1 Citricoccus sp. | reverse complement strand
GTGACGTTAGTGTGAAGGCTCGGACACTCCACCGACGGAACGGGTTGTACTGATGCCTCAGAAGAAGGTGCTGGCCATCGTGCTGGCGGGCGGCGAGGGCAAGCGGCTGATGCCCCTGACGGCGGACCGGGCCAAGCCGGCCGTTCCCTTCGCCGGGAGCTACCGGTTGATCGACTTCGCGTTGTCCAACCTGGTGAACTCCGGATACCTGAAGATCGTGGTGCTCACGCAGTACAAGTCGCACTCGCTGGACCGGCACATCTCGGAGACGTGGCGCCTGTCCACCCTGCTGCGGAACTACATCGCCTCCGTCCCCGCCCAGCAGCGGCGCGGCAAGGACTGGTTCCTGGGCAGCGCGAACGCGATCTACCAGTCGATGAACCTCATCTATGACGCGCGTCCGGACATCGTGGTGGTCATCGGCGCGGACCACGTCTACCGGATGGACTTCCAGCAGATGGTGGACCAGCACATCGAGTCCGGGGCCTCCGCCACGGTTGCCGCCGTGCGCCAGCCGCTCGAGCTCGCCTCCTCCTTCGGCGTGATCGAGACGACGCCCGAGGACCCGACGAGGATCGCCCGCTTCGTGGAGAAGCCCGCCTCCACGCAGGGCCTGGCCGATGACCCGTCCCAGTTCCTGGCGTCCATGGGGAACTACGTGTTCACCGCCGACGCGCTCGTGAACGCCCTCAACGAGGACGCCCGGATGGAGGAGACGGACCATGACATGGGCGGGGACATCGTCCCGTGGTTCGTGGAGCGCAACGACTGCGGCGTCTACGACTTCACGGCCAACCAGGTGCCGGGAGAGTCCGGGGACACGCACTACTGGCGGGACGTCGGCACCCTGGACGCCTACTACGACTCGCACATGGACCTCGTGAAGCCCTGGCCGGACTTCAACCTCTACAACGCGGACTGGCCGATCTTCACCAGCCAGTCGGTGTCCCCGCCCGCGAAGCTGGTCCGGTCCGCCACCAAGCGCCCGGGCACCGCCGTGGACTCCATGCTCTCCCAGGGCGTGGTCGTCTCCGGCGGCACCGTGGCCCAGTCCGTGCTGTCGACGGACGTGCGGGTGCACAATGAGGCCTGGGTGGAGCAGTCGGTCCTGCTGGACGGTGTGGTCATCGGCAAGGGGGCCAAGGTCCGCAACGCCATCCTGGACAAGAATGTCGTGGTCCCGGAGGGCGTGCAGGTCGGCTTCGACCGCGCCGAGGACGAGTCCCGCGGGTTCACGGTGACCGAGTCCGGGTTGACCGTGCTGACCAAGGGCCAGTTCGTTCCACCGCTCACGTAACGCCCCACGGACATCAACAAACCCTTCGGCTTGTCACTAGGACAACAAGCCGAGGGGTTTGTTGATGAGGGGATCAGGCCGACTCACGGCCAGGACGGCTCCTCGGCGTGCGCGATGAACAGCTCGCGGACCTCGCACCCGGCGGGCTGACTGAGGGCGAAGAGCACGGCGTTCGCCACGTTCGCCGGATCGTTGAGCTGGGAGTCGTCCTGCGGACGGTACTGCTCGGTCCGGTCGTCGAAGAAGCGGGTCTTCATCCCGCCGGGGATCAACTGGGTCACGCCGACCTCGCCTTTGAGCTCGGCCGCGAGCGCCTGGGTGAAGCCCATGACCCCGAACTTGGAGGCGCAGTAGGCGGTCGCGTCCGAGGCTCCCTTCAGGGCGAGCGTGGAGGCCACCGTCACGATCCTGCCCCGCGAGGCCTTGAGCGCCGGCAGGGCGGCACGGACGGTCGAGACGGTGCCGAACAGGTTCACATTCACGACCAGCTCCCAGTCCTCCACGGACACGTCCTCGAGGCGGCCGCAGCGGTCGATGCCGGCGGCGGCCACGACGGCGTCCAGGCCCCCCGCCTCCTCGGCGGCGCGCTGCACCGTGGCGGTCACCGCCGCGGTGTCCGCGACGTCGACTTGGTACCCGGTGATCCCGTCCAGCGAGCTGATGTCCCGGTCCAGCACGATCGGCGTGCCGCCGGCCTCGCGGACGGCGGTCGCGACGGCGGCGCCGAGGCCGGAGGCCCCGCCGGTGATCAGGACCCGGCCGGGGCCGGAGGACGAAGCGTTCATGCGTGTTCCTCTCACGAGTCGGGGACGCCGCCGGTGGCGCCCCGGTTCCTCCACCGTAACCGAGACCACTAGGGTCGGAACCATGAGCACCACCGCAACCGAGCAGACCGCGCCCGGCACCCCGACGATCACCGTCCACGACCCCCGTGATGGGTCCGTCGTGGGGACCTTGGACTGTGCCGGTGAGACGGAGCTCCGCGCCGCCGTCGCCACCGCGCGTTCGGCCGCCGCGGCGTGGGCGCGCACCAGCCCCGAGGAGCGCGGACGGATCCTGCGGACAGCGGCCGACGCCCTGGCCGAGCACGCCGGGGAACTGGCCGAGCTCAACACCCGGGAGACCGGCAAGCTGCCGGACGAGGCCCTCGGCGGCGTGCACGCCGGCGTGGGCACCCTGCACCAGTACGCCGAGCTGGGACCGGTCCACCGGGGCCACAGCCTGCGGGGCCATGTGCTGGCCGGGGACTGGACCGTGGCGGAACCGCGCGGCGTCGTCCTCGCGCTGACGCCGTGGAACGACCCCGTGGCCGTGGCCGCCGGGCTGTTGGGCGCGGCGATCGTCACCGGCAACGCCGTCGTGCACAAGCCCAGCGAGCGCTGCCCGCACACCGGCGCCCGCCTCGGGGAGATCCTGGCGGACGCGTTGCCCGAGGGCGTGCTGGTGACGGTCACCGGCGGACCGGAGGCGGGCCGCCTGCTGACCTCGTTGCCGGAGGTGGACATGGTCGCGCACGTCGGGTCCTCCGCGACCGGCCGGGCCATCGCGCGCGCGGCGGCCGAGACCGGCGCCCACGTGATCCGGGAGAACGGGGGGAACGACCCGCTGGTGGTGGACGACGACGTCGACCCCGCCTGGGCGGCGGAGCAGGCTGCGATCGGCGCGTTCACCAACGCCGGCCAGATCTGCACCTCGGTGGAACGGATCTACGTCCACCGCGGCGTCGCTGAGCCGTTCCTCGAGGAGCTCGCGGCGCAGGCGCGGCGGCGCAATGCCGACCCGGCGCTGCTGGCCCCGCTGGTGGACCGCCGGCTGCGGGAGACGGTGCACGCCCACGTGGCCGAGGCCCTCGGGAGCGGCGCCACGGCGCTGGAGGGCGGCGCTCTTCCGGAGGGCCCGGGGGCGGCCTACCCCGCCACCGTGCTGCGCGACTGCACCGACGGGATGCTGGTGATGCGCGAGGAGACCTTCGGCCCGGTGGCGCCGGTCCGCGTGGTGGACAGCTTCGCGGACGGACTGCGCCTGGCCGCGGCGGACCGGTACGGTCTGGCCGCCTCGGTGCTCACGGGCCGCATCGCGCACGCCCAGCAGGCCGTCGCCGCGCTCCCGGTGGGCACGCTGAAGGTCAACAACGTCTTCGGCGGGGCGCCCGGCGGCGCCGCCCAGCCGCGCCGGGACAGCGGGGCCGGCTTCGGCTATGGCCCGGAACTGCTGGACGAGATGACCGAGGTGAAGGTCGTGCACGTGGAGATGCCTCCGCAGCCCTGAACCGGGAGGCGGCCGCACATTCGTGAAACAGTGGTTGAATACCTCCATGGTGACCACGCCCACGACCGAGACCGCCTTCCTGGACCGCACCAACCTCACCCGCGAGGAGGCACGGGCCCGCTCCGCCCTGCTCACGGTGCATGACTACGACGTGCACGTGGACCTGCGCACGGCCCTGGACCCGGAGGCCACCGGCTTCCGGACGACGACGACGCTGACGTTCTCCTGCTCCCGGCCGGGGACGGACACCTTCCTGGACTTCATCAACGGCGGCGTGGAGTCCGTGATGCTGAACGGGCGGTCGCTGGCCCCCGAGGAGGTCGCCGGCACCGCCCGTATCCTGCTGCCCGGACTGGACACGCACAACGAGGTGCGCGTCGTAGGCACCGGGCTGTACTCGACCTCGGGCGAAGGGCTGCACCGCTTCGTCGATCCCAGCGACAGCCGCACCTACCTCTACACCCAGTACGAGCCCGCCGACGCCCGCCGGGTCTTCGCCACGTTCGAGCAACCCGACCTGAAGGGCCGGTTCACATTCCACCTGACGGGCCCCGGTGACTGGGTGCTCGCCTCGAACCAGCCGGAGACCGCGCGGCGGGACGCCGGCGGCGGGATGGTCACCGTCGACTTCGCGCCCACCCCCCCGATGTCCACCTACATCACCACCCTGCTGGCCGGGCCCTACGCGTCCTGGCACGGCCGGTGGGACGGGCACGCCGCCTCCGGGGCCGGGCCGGTGCCGCTGGCGGTGTACTGCCGCCAGTCCCTCGCCAGTTTCCTGGAGGCCGAGCGCATCCTGGAAACCACCCGTGCGGGCCTGGACTTCTTCCACGATCTCTTCGGCGTGCCCTACCCCTGGGGTGTCTACGGCCAGGCGTTCGTGCCGGAGTACAACCTGGGGGCGATGGAGAACCCGGGACTGGTGACCTTCACCGAGCACTACGTGTTCACCTCGCGGGCCACCCGGGCGCAGTA
>DATBUG010000489.1:0-2032 GCA_036516315.1 Citricoccus sp. | reverse complement strand
CGATCTGCGCCGGACGCGGGGTTCACGGCGAATGCCGGCCGGCGTGACATCGCCCGGTTCCCGCCGCCGTGGGGCTGGTCGGATCGGCTGTGGCTCACTCGGGTCTCCTGGAGGGTCTCGGGGGCCGCGCGCTCTGGGCGTGCCCGGCTGATGGTGCGTCCGGACCGGGTGGGTCCGGGGCCGGCAGGTCACCGTCCGGTCCGGTCCGGCGCCGTCCGGTGAAGGGGAACAGGGTGGCGGTCTTCGGGTCCAAGGCGACGATGTAGACCATGTACGCCGCACCGACGGCGGCGGTGATGATCCGCACCCACAGCAGGGAGATCCACTGGGCGACGGACAACTGGTCCACCACGCCGATCGCCACCAGCAGCATGACCAGCAGGTACAGTGCCCAGACCGGCCACGCCCGCCAGCGGCGCACCACGGCGAACATGGGCAGCACCCACAACAGGTACCAGGGCTGGATGATCGGGGCCAGCATCACCGCGGCCCCCAGACCCAGGCCCGTGGCCAGCACGGGGTTGACCGGGCGCCGGGTCAGGGCCAGCCAGGCCGTCAACCCCGCGGCGACGAGCTTGCCGGCGGCGTAGACCACGTCCGCCGCCGGACGGACTCCCGCGCCGGAGACGGTGTCCACCAGCCAGCCCACCGCGAGCCCGAGCAACCCGAAGGGCGCATACGGGAAGGCGGCCTCACCGGAGGTGAGCATGGCCGGGATCCAGCCGAACCACAGCCCGCTCACGGCCCCGACGGCGGCCAGCACCACCGCGGTGACGGCCAGGCACGCAGCCCAGACCCTCACCCGGGCCCCCCAGCCGGGTGTTCCGTCCTGCCCGGCGGTGGGGGACTCGGGATCCGGTCCGGGTGCGGCCGGACCCTCCCGGACGGCTGCGGCGGCCGGGACGCCGGCCTGGTGCGCGCCGCGCAGCATCAACAGCCCGGCGAAGGGCAGGGCGAGGATGGTCAGCGGCTTGATCGCCACGGACGCCGAGACCAGCGCCAGGCCGGCGACGTTGCGCGCCCGGGACCCCCCGGGGCCGAGCAGGACGAACCCGCACAGCAGCAGGCCGACCATCAGGGAGTCGTTGTGGATGCCGGCGATCATGTACAGCGCGAACAGCGGGTTCGTGATCGAGATCCAGGTGGCCCAGGCGGACTCCGTCCCGAAGCGCCAGGACAGCCGCGGCACGGCCCACAGGCACAGCCCCATCCCCAGGACCGAGACCAGCCGGAACAGCAGGAACGCCGGTTCCGGACTGCCCAGGGTGATGAACCAGATGGCCCGGGCGATGAGCAGGAACAACGGCCCGTACGGCGAGGGCGACTCGGCCCAGATCGAGTCCGCCCCCTGCATGAACCAACCGGGCAACTCGGAGATCCAGTCCTCGTACGGGTTCAGCCCGGCGTGCAGCAGCCGCCCCTGGCCGAGGTAGGAGTACACGTCCCGGGAGAAGACCGGGAAGGCCAGCATCAGCGGGGCGGACCACAACCAGGTGGCCCGCACCACCACGTCCCGGGACCCGGACCACCGGCCGGCGAGCCGCTGGCCCAGCCGCAGCCAGGCACGCACCAGCAGCAGTGAGCCCAGCACCAGCAGCACGGCGCAGGCGATGACGCCCACGGGTTCGACCCGCAGCGGGTTCAGCAGGGTGGTCCGGGCGAACAGGGAGGCCGGGGTGCTGGCCAGCCAGCCCACGCCCCAGGACCCGACCATGATCATCAGCGATCCGACGACGCCCTGGCGCAGGGACTGGCCCGTGTCGTCGTCGGCCCCGCCGACCAGCCGGCGCAGCAGGGGCAGCGCACCGAGCCACCGCCGCAGGGTCTCGAGCAGGCGGGGGCGCCCGGGGGCACCCGGGTGGAGCTGGGCAGGCCTCACGAAGCGGTCGACCCCGTCCGCCGGTCCCGGCCCGGGGCCTGTTCCCCGGCTGGCTCCCGGGTCGACTCCCGCGTGGGCCCGGGCGCCGGCGACGGCGTGGGATCCGGCGACGCGCCGGCGGGCACCGCGGTCGCCCCGGCCCGCCGGCGGCGG
>DATBUG010000488.1:0-2361 GCA_036516315.1 Citricoccus sp. | reverse complement strand
GTGCTGGACCGGCACGAGGGTGGCGTCGCGGCGCACCAGCAGCGCGCCGATGCCCACGGGCGCGCCGATCTTGTGCCCGGTGACGGCCATCGTCGTCGCACCGCAGGCCGGAAAGTCCACCGGCACGGCCCCGAAGGCCTGCACGGCGTCCGTGTGGAACGGCACCCCGTACCGTGCGGCGAGCGCGGCGGCCCGGGCGATGGGCTGGACGGTGCCGATCTCGTTGTTGGCCCACATCAGGGTGGCCACCGCCACGGAGTCCGGGTCCCGCACGAGCGCCTCCTCCCAGGCGCCCAGGTCCACCTGTCCGTCCGGACCCACCGGGACGAACTCCAACCGGGCCCCCTCGTGTGCCTCGAGCCAGGCGGCGGTGTCCAGCACCGCCGAATGCTCGATCCCGGTGAGCAGGATGCGGTGGCGCTCGGGGCCGCCGCTGGCGCGGGCGGCATCACGCCGGGCCCAGTACAGGCCCTTCAGCGCCAGGTTGTCCGATTCCGTCCCCCCGGAGGTGAACACGACCTCGCTGGGGTGGGCCCCCAGGGTGGCGGCGATCTCCTCCCGGGCCGTCTCCACGCGTAGCTTGGCCTGACGTCCGGAGGAGTGCAGGGAGGACTGGTTGCCCAGGGACCGGGCCCCGGCCGTGAAGGCCTCGAGGGCCGCGGGGCGGAGGGACGTGGTGGCGGCATGGTCCAGGTAGGTCCGGCCGGCGGTGGGGGTCATCCCTCCAGTGTAGGAGCCCGCCGCCGGGCCCCGCGGCGGTTCCGGGCGGCCCCACCGCGGCCCCGTACACCCCCGTGCGACCGTGCGGGCCGCCCCTGGGGGTGCCCCGCATCGGCCCGTGACCTGACAGAATGGACGGGCGCCGCCGGCGCACCCCCCGTCCCGATGACCGTCCCGATCCGTCAGGAGCGTGCCGCGATGCCCATCCTCGAACGAGATCCTGCCCGCGGAGCCGGCGCGTGAGGGCGGAGGACTTCTCCGGCCGGACGGCGTACGAGGTGCTCGGCGTCGCCTTCGACGCGGACACCGCCACGCTCAAGTCCGCCTGGCGCCGCGCCGCGCGCCGCACGCACCCGGACTACGGCGGGGACGCCGCCGAGTTCCGACGGGTCTCCCGGGCCTGGAGCCTGATCGGGGATCCCGAGTCCCGCCGCGAGTACGACCGGTCCTTCGGCGCCGGTACGGCCTCCGCCGCATCGTCCACCGCCCGCCCCCGGCCGGCCTCGGGTCCCGGACCGGCGGCACCCACGGCCCGGAGCCGGCCGGGACGAGGTCCGGCCGGTGAGCCCGGCAGCGCGCGCGGCACCGTGGACTACGACCCCCCGCTGGGTGAGGACACCGTGCTGGACATGATCCGTAGCTCCCAGCAGGTGCACGGCGCGCCCCGCCGGCGCGGCCTGCTGCCCGCCGGCCACCGGCTCGTGCGCGAGGCGCGCACGATCCGCGTGCTGCAGGCCCAGGTCCTCCAGGCGCTGCCGGCAGCCCGGCTCGTGACCGGGCTGAACGTGAAGTTCGGGCGAATCAGCTCCGGAGCGATCGACCACGTACTGCTGTGCGGGGACCGGCTGGCCGTGATCGGTTCCCTGCAGCTGCCGGACGGGGTGTACCGCTGGGACGGCGCCGACCTGCTGCACGGGGACCGGCGGATCGCCCCGCCCTCGCTCGCCCCGGCGATGGTCGCCCTGCAGCGGGCCTTCCCGGACTGCACCGTGGGCGGGTTCATCCTCGTGCTGGGCCCGGAGGACAATCCGCACGCCCCCGTCATCCAGCTCGACCGCACCCGGTCGCTGGACACCGACGCCGCGTTCCTCACCGACCCGCCCGCCAACGCCGTACAGTTCGGCCGGGACCTGAAGATGTTCCTCGGCACCGGCCCACAGGCACGCCGGGTGGACCGCCGGGTGCTCGCCCGGCTGCTCGGGGCGATGTACTGAGTGGTCCGGGATGTCTTGAGTGGTCCTGAGATGTCTTGAGTGGTCCTGTGATGTTCTGATATCTCCTGGGAGGCCCTGAGACGGACCGGCGGCCCACTGACTACCATGGACCGGTGCCCCATGACTCCTCCACCGGCCCCCTCCCCGGCCCCTCCGCCGACGCGGCGCCCGGCGCCGGCCCGGGTTCCTTCCCGGACAACCCGCACCTGACGGCCCCCCGCGGTCCGGCCCCCGGCACGCCGGGATTCCGCATCCTCTTCCACTCCCCCGAGATCCCGGGCAACACTGGCAACGCGATCCGCCTGGCCGCCATCACCGGTGCGGAGCTGCACCTGGTGGAGCCGGTGGGGTTCGACTTCTCGGACGCCAAGCTGCGCCGGGCCGGGCTCGACTACCACGACCTGGCCGTCCTCACGGTGCATCCGGA
>DATBUG010000487.1:0-2664 GCA_036516315.1 Citricoccus sp. | reverse complement strand
GCTGTTGCTGCTGGCGGACGCCCAGACCTCGGGCGGGCTGCTCGTGGTCGGCGAGGTCCCCGGCTACCCGGTGATCGGCGAGACGGTTCCCGGCCCCGGCATCCGCGTCCGCTGATCCCCTCACCGACCCCCCGCTCCCCCGCATCTGGCGGTCAGAAGATGACGTGGATCGGCCGGAAACGGCCCGTTCAGGTCACTTTCTGACCACCAGATGCAGGCAGGGGGCGGGCGAAGGTGGGCTGTGCGCAGGGGCGCAGGAGCGCAGGGGCGGGTGGACCGCTCAGCCCACGGTGGTGATCGAGTCGTGGGTGATGCCGGCGCGGCGGCGTTCGGCCAGCCGGCGCTTCTGGGGCTCGATCGTGTACCGCGGGTCCTGGGCCGAGTCCTTGCCGGCGTAGAACACCCCGAACCGGGTGAACGCGGACGCCGTGACGAGGGCCGCGCCCGAGGCGGCGGCCACCCAGCGGTTCCGGGTCACGGCGGAGACCACGGTCCCGATCCCGCCGGCCACGACCAGCCGCTCGCTCCAGCGCATCAGCCGCCCCGGGCGTCCCCGGTGCAGCGGTTCGGCCGCGACGGGGTCCATCCGGCGCTCCATCAGCTTCGTCGCGACCAGGTCACCGGCCACTCCGGCCAGCGCCAGCGCGCGGGCGGGCCCGGCCTGGGCGGGCGGGGTGGTGAGCATGGCCATCCCGCCGGAGGCCAGCGAGGCCGAGGAGACGAACACGAAGGGCAGGTCATCCTTCGCCGCGTTCCACGTGGGCATCGCCGTGTCCGAGAGGAGCACCGCGGTGTACCCGGCCAGCGGGGCGCCGAAGAGGGCGGCCAGCGCGCCGGCCGGGGCCTCGACGGCGTGCAGCACGCGCCGCAGCGGCCCCAGAGGCAGCACCTGACCGAGCATCCGGTCCACGTCGGCCGCGGCGGCGGCCCCGGCGCCGGTGCTGAACACGGCCAGGACCCACGAGCCGAGGCTCATCGGGGAGGTCGGCTTGATGGTGCGCAGCATGTTGAGGAACCGTTCGGGCCGGCCCAGGTCCGCCACCAGGGCCAGGGCCCCGACGCCGATCGAGCCCAGCGCGGTCAGGCGCGCGTTGCGCCGCAGCACAGGCAGGTCCGTCAGCTGGGCGCCGAAGGCCAGCAGGGACGAGCCTCCGGCGATCCCGCCGCACACCAGGTACAGCGCGACCCGCTCGTCCCACGGTGGAGCCTTCACCACGGGCCGGCCGTAGTAGCCGTCCGCGGGGGCGAACTGCGGCTCCGGGACCATGGCCATCTCCCGGGCGCCGTCGGACCCCGCGGGGGCCATTCCGCCCCGGCGGCCCTCACGGCGCCCGGTGTCCGGGGCCGCTCCGGCGGGCGCGGTGGGCTGCCCGGGTCCCGTCGCGGTCCCGACGGCGTACGGCGAGGCCTCTCCGGCGGTCTTCGTGGTGTCCGCGCGGTCTCCCCGGCGACGGCGGCGTGGCTCCTCGGGCGGGCGGTAGCGGTCGAACTCGGAGGTGGTCACTTCCGTCCTCCCAGCACGAACGCGAGCGCGGAGGCCGCGGCCATCGAGGCCATGGCGATCCCGGCGCGGGCGTACATGCGTGGCAGGTCGGCCGTCGGCACCCTCGGGTCCGGCGGCAGGCCGTAGACCTCGGGCTCGTCCAGCAGCAGGAACACCGAGCCGGTGCCGCCGACCCCGTCCTGGGGGTTGGCACCGTAGAGGCGGGCCTCGGTGCGGCCCTCGGCGTGCAACCGGGTGACCCGTTCCCGGGCCGAGGCCACCAGGTCCTCGCGTTCGCCGTACTTGATCGACGTCGTCGGGCAGGCCTGGGCGCACGCGGGGGTCTGGCCGTCCACGAGCCGGTCGTAGCACAGGGTGCACTTCTGGGCGACGCCGGTGTTGTGCGCCGGTTCGGGGGTGGCCGGACGGTTGGGCGTCACCGGGGCCGGGGACCGCTCGGTCTTGGGCTGGGCGATGCCGTCCTTGCGCCGTTCGATCACGCCGAACGGGCACCCGGCCACGCACGTGCCGCAGCCGTTGCACACGTCGTCCTGGACCACCACGGTGCCGTGCTCGGTGCGGAACAGCGCCCCGGTGGGGCACACGTCCAGGCAGCCGGCGTTCGTGCAGTGCTTGCACACGTCCGAGGACATCAGCCAGCGGAACTCCGGGGTGTCCGGCGGGGTGGTGTCCACCGCGCCGGCGTCCTCGGGCGGCGTCGGGCCACCGCCCAGGGCGGAGAGCACGTCCAGCCCGCCCAGGTCCGGGGCCGGCGGCAGGCCGGGAGCGGGCTGGCCCGCGGCGGAGAGCGGACCGGGAGCCAGGAGAGCGGGCTGCGGCAGCCTCCCGTGGACCTGGGCATGCCGACGGTCGGCGGCAACGGCAACGGCGGCAACGAGGTGACGCTGCCCGACGGCACCGTGGGCGAGAAGCCGGACTTCCGGTGGCTGATGTCCTCCGACGTCTGCAAGCACTGCACCCACGCCGCCTGCCTCGACGTGTGCCCCACCGGCTCGCTGTTCCGCACCGAGTTCGGCACGGTGGTGGTGCAGGAGGACATCTGCAACGGCTGCGGCTACTGCATCTCCGCCTGCCCGTACGGCGTCATCGACCAGCGCAGGGGCGACGGCCGGGCGTGGAAGTGCACGCTCTGCTACGACCGGATCGGCGCGGGCAACACT
>DATBUG010000486.1:0-1908 GCA_036516315.1 Citricoccus sp. | reverse complement strand
ATCGCCGAACCGGTCTCGGGGGCCAGGTCGGTGTAGTCCTCGGCCCCCAGCCCGATCCGGCCGTTGTTGGCCACGAAGCAGGGATGGCCCTCCGTCATGGCCGCCTCCAGCCGCTGGAAGTCCGCCACCGTGTCCCCGGTGCCGTCAGCCAGCTCGGCCGCGGTGGCGGTGGAGTGCAGCTGCTTGTAACAGTGCGAGGCCAGCGTGCTGCCGATCTCCTCGAGGTAGACGGGCAGCTGTTGGTCCGAGACGCCCAGGTGCTCCCGGAAGGTGGTGACGAAGCGCTGCGCGTCCGGTGCGGCCTCGCGCCAGGGCGCCCCGGCCTGCTCGTCCGCTCCGCCCTGTTC
This sequence comes from Citricoccus sp., assembly GCA_036516315.1. Taxonomy (GTDB): domain Bacteria; phylum Actinomycetota; class Actinomycetes; order Actinomycetales; family Micrococcaceae; genus Citricoccus. Next base: position 1,561 of record DATBUG010000486.1, on the reverse strand, counting down.
CTCGCAGGTCAGCGAGTCGGCGTCGATCTCCCAGTGGTCCAGGGCGTACCGCCGGGCCCGGAACCGGTACCGCACGCCCGGGCCCGGCAGGACCCACCACCCGCCCTCGCCGCTCCCAGGGCCGGACTCAATGCCGGACTCCGAGCCGGACTCCGGGGTGGGGGACAGCAGCCGCTCGTGGGTGAACTCGGCGATCGCCTTGGCGGTGACGTGCCGGTTGGCCGCGGCCCAGCGCTGGGGGGACAAGTGGGGCACCGCACCACTGGGCCGGCCGGTGGTGGTGGCGAAGTCCACGCGGGTGCAGTAGGACAGCTGCGCCGTCTTGGCCGGGGCGCCGTCGGCCCCGGGCAGGTCCAGGCGCTCGGCCGGACGGAACCCGCAGCGGGCGTTGAGGGCCTGGATGGCGGTGTTGCGGGCATCGGGTTCCACCACGACGCGCAGGACGGCCGGGTCGGCGAAGACGTGATCCAGGGCCGCCTCCATCGCCGCCAGGCTGAACCCGTGCTCCGGGCCGCCGCCGTCGGCGGGGTCCGGCAGCAGCAGGTGCAGGCCCGCATCGCCGTGACGGAAGGGGTAACGGCCGGCCAGGACCGAGTGCGCCGGGTCGTAGGTCTCCAGCAGGAACGCCGGCCGGTCCTCGTGCCGCGCATCCAGGGCGACGAGGGCCCGCTGGTGCGGGTCGGCAGCGATCCGTTCGTGCTCGGTGCGCACCTGCTGCTCCGTGGCCGTCTCCAGCCCCCAGAACCGGGCCCGGGGGGTGGCCGTCCAGGAGTGCAGCAGGGCCGCGTCCATGGCAGGGTCCACGGGACGGAAGGTGAACCGGCCTCGCGGGCCGGCGGCGGTGAGCGGTGTGCCCGCCGTCGTGGTGGCGGTGGTGGTCGGAGCGGTCATCGGAGGGCCTCCTCGAGGACGGGGGTCTGGCGGGCGGACGGCGGGGTGGGCGGCGCGGTGGCACCGGGAGAGCCGGCGGGGGAGCCGAACGACTGGAAGGCGATCCGGTCCTCGACCGCATAGTGCTCCCGGCCGGTCAGCCGGTTCACCAGGACCGAGTTCCGGTAGGCGCCCATGCCCAGGTCTGGGGCGGTGAAGCCGTGGGTGTGCAGCTCGGCGTTCTGCACGAAGACGTCACCGTGCACGCCGATGCCGTATCCGCGGTCCACGTCCCACCGGCCGTCCGGCAACCGGGAGAGACGGTCGGCGATCCCGTCCAGGAAGGCGGGCTGCCGGTGGGCGTAGCCGGTGGCCAGCACCACCGCGTCCACGGCGGTCTCGTGCCGCCCGCCGTCCTCGGTGTGGCGCAGGGCCAGGCGCAGCCGCCCGCCCTGGTCGCGCACGTCCTCCAGGGCGGTCGCGGCCCGCAGGGTGGCGGGGGCCGGGCCGTGGACGCTGGCCTCGTAGAGCATGTCGTAGATGCGGTTGAGCAGGTCCGCGTTGACGCCCTTGTACAGCGGGGCGTGCGAGGCGCCCAGGCGGTCCCGCACCGGCTGCGGCAGCGAGGTGAAGTGGTCGATGTAGTCCGGGGACGTCATCTCCAGCGTCGGCTTCGTGTACTCGAGCGGGA
>DATBUG010000485.1:0-3972 GCA_036516315.1 Citricoccus sp. | reverse complement strand
GGCCGGCCGACCTCGCGCGCGTCGCCCGGCAGCTCTCCGGCGGGCCCGGTCCCGCCGCGCGGGCCGTGGTCCAGGAGACGGCTCCGTGACCGAGCCGGTGCCCGCACCGCCGGCGCGGCCGGGTGGTGCCCAGCGCGGCATGCTCCGGCTGGGCAGCCTCCTGGGCGTGCCCGTCTACCTGTCCTGGAGCTGGTCGGTGATCGCCCTGTTCATCGTGGCGATGTTCGGCCCCCAGGTGGCCCGGATCTTCCCCGGCCTCGGCTGGGGGGCCTACGGCGTGGCGTTCCTGTACGCCGTGCTGCTGTTGCTCTCCGTGCTGGCCCACGAACTGGCCCACGCGGCCAGCGCCCGGTGGTTCCGGTGGCCCACCACGCAGATTGTGCTGAACCTGTGGGGCGGGCACACCCAGTTCGGCGCCTTCCAGGCCAGTCCCGGCCGCTCCCTGGTCACGGCCCTGTCCGGGCCGGCAGCCAACGTGGTGCTGGCGCTGGGTGGGCAGCTGCTGCAGGCCACCTGGCAGCCCGGTGGCGTGGCGGGCCTGCTGCTGGGCATCTTCACCTACGCGAACTGGCTGGTCGCCGTGTTCAACGCGCTGCCCGGGCTGCCGCTGGACGGTGGTCGCATCGTCGAATCGGCCGTGTGGGCCCTCACCGGCAACCAGGACCGCGGCACGATCGCCGCGGGCTGGGCCGGGCGGGGCATCGTCATCGCCCTGGTGGCCGCCGTCGTCGTGCTGCCCCTGGTGCAGCGCCGGCCCGCGGACATCCCGCTGATCGTGTTGCTCGTGGTCGTCGGCTACTTCCTGTGGTCCGGTGCCACGGAGGCCATCCGGGGCGCGCGGCTGCGGCTGCGGCTGCCCACCCTGACGGCGGCGCAGCTGATGCGGCCGGCCGTCCCGCTGACCGCCACCGCGACCGTGGCGGACGTGCTGGCCCGGCCGGCGGACACCCACGCCGTCCTCGTCTCCTCCACCGGGGTCCCGGAAGCCGTCGTGGACGAGGCGGCCCTGGCCGCCGTCCCGGCAGGCCAGGCCTCGGCGATCCCCGCCGCGTCGACAGCGCGGGCCCTGCGTCCCGGCGCCGTCGTGCACGCCACGGACGCCGGGCGTCCCCTCGTGGACCGCCTCGCGGCGGTCGACGGGGCCGAATACGCTGTACTGGCTCCCGACGGCACCGTGTGCGGGGTCCTGCACCAGTCCGACGTCGTCGCCTGGCTGACCACCGGCCGCGCGCCGTGAGCCCGTCCGTCCCGCGACCGGCGGCGTCGCCCGCCCACCAACCCCGACACCAGGCCCCTTACAGGAGGACCCGCTCCGCATGACCGAGACCACCCGACCGACCGATGCCCGTCCGGAACCCGTGGGCGCCACCGAGCGCCGCGGCCCCCTGCGCCCGGGCCAGCGGGTCCAGCTCAAGGACGCCAAGGGACGGCTGAACACCATCACCCTGACCCCCGGCGGCCAGTTCCACAGCTACCAGGGTGTCCTGCACCACGACGACCTCATCGGCGGTCCCGAGGGCGTGGTGGTGCAGAACTCGGCCGGGCACGACTACCAGGTGCTCCGGCCGTTGCTGAGCGACTTCGTGCTGTCCATGCCGCGCGGCGCCACCGTGGTCTACCCCAAGGACGCCGGGCAGATCGTCCAGATGGCGGACATCTTCCCCGGGGCGCGGGTGGTGGAGGCCGGTGTCGGCTCGGGCGGACTCTCGATCTCCCTGCTGCGCGCCGTGGGGGACCTGGGCGAGGTGCACTCCTACGAGCGCCGTCCCGAGTTCGCCGACGTGGCCCGCGCCAACGTCCAGACGTTCTTCGGCGGCGAGCACCCGGCCTGGCGGATCCACCTCGGGGACGCCCAGGAGCAGATGACCCGGGTGCACGAGCCAGCCAGCGTGGACCGCGTGGTGCTGGACATGCTCGCCCCCTTGGAGTGCCTGGACGCGGTGGCCACCGTGCTGGCCCCCGGCGGGGTCTGGATCAACTACGTGGCCACCGCCACCCAGCTCTCCCGGGTGGCCGAGGCCATCCGGGCCGACGGCCGGTTCACCCAGACGGAGGCCTCCGAGACCCTGGTGCGCGGCTGGCACCTGGACGGGCTGGCCGTGCGCCCGGACCACCGCATGGTGGCCCACACCGGCTTCCTGCTCACCTGCCGGCGCCTGGCCTCCGGGGAGGAGGCCCTGCAGCTGAAGAAGCGCTCGAAGGTCTCCGAGTTCTCCCCGGAGGACATCGAGGCCTGGATGCCCTCCGACGAGTCCCGCTGGACGCCCCAGGCGCTGGGGGAGCGGCCCGTGACGGACAAGAAGGCACGCAAGGCGGCCAAGGAGGCCGCCGCCATGGAGCAGCGCGGTGCACTGCGCCACCTGGAGGACCTCTAGGGGACGCGCGGGCACCGGCGTGCCTAGGATGGATGGGCACAGCTGACGGTCCCCGTCAGCGCCCCCGACCGGAAAGGCAACCGTGAGCGACTCCCAGCCCGGCTCCGGCTCCCAGCACGCGGCGGACTCCGCCCTGGCCGCCCAGCTCGACTCGGCTCAGCGCCGTGCGGCCACCCTCGTGGAGAAGAACCGCACGCTCGAGTACCAGCTGGAGACGGCGGCGCGGAACAACCGCCGCATGGTCGAGCTGCTCGAGTCCACGCGGGACGAGATCACCGTCCTGAAGAAGGCGCTGGAGATGGACGGGGAGGCCCCGTTCACCTTCGCCACCGTCCTGCAGGTGCACCCGGCCCGCGAGGCTGTCGAGGGCGTCGAGATCGCCGCCACGGTGCAGGGCGGGGTGGACGTGCTGCACAACGGCCGGCGCATCCGGGTGGCGGTCTCGCCGCTGCTGGACGAGGCCCGGCTCACCCCCGGCTCCGACGTGCTGCTGAACGATTCCCTGGTGATCGTGGCCCTCGTGGAGGGCGAGCGCACTGGTGAGCTCGTGCGCGTCAAGGAGGTCCTCGGCGACGGCCTGCTCGTGGTGGTCGGTCGCGGGGACGAGGAGCGCGTGGTGCGCCGCGCCGAGCGGCTGGCCGCCGAGCGCGTGCGCGTCGGCGACGCCGTGACCCTGGACGCCCGCACCGGCTACGCCCTGGACCTGGTGCCGCTCACGGAGGTCCAGGACGTGGTGCTGGAGGAGGTGCCGGACGTCAGCTACGAGGACATCGGCGGGCTCGGGGAGCAGATCGAGCAAATCCGGGACTCGATCGAGCTGCCGTTCCTGCACCCCGGGCTGTACCGCGAGCACGGTCTCAAGGCGCCCAAGGGCATCCTGCTCTACGGGCCCCCCGGCACCGGCAAGACCCTCATCGCCAAGGCCGTGGCCTCCTCGCTGGCCGCGCGCTCGACCGAGGAGGCCCGGTCCTACTTCCTGAACATCAAGGGCCCGGAACTGCTGAACAAGTACGTGGGGGAGACCGAGCGGCACATCCGCACGATCTTCGCCCGCGCCCGCGAGAAGGCCTCGGACGGCTACCCCGTGGTGGTCTTCTTCGACGAGATGGAGTCCCTCTTCCGCACCCGCGGCTCCGGGGTCTCCTCGGACGTGGAGACCACGATCGTCCCGCAGCTGCTGGCGGAGATCGACGGCGTCGAACGCCTGGACAACGTGATCGTCATCGGCGCCTCCAACCGCGAGGACATGCTGGACCCGGCGATCCTGCGTCCCGGGCGCCTGGACGTGAAGATCCACGTCTCGCGGCCGGACGCCGCCGGGGCGGCGGACATCTTCGGTAAGTACCTCACCGAGCGGCTGCCGCTCCACGCCCGCGAGGTGGACCGGGCCGGCGGCCGGCGGGCCGCCGTCGAGTCGATGATCCGCACCGTCACGGACCACCTGTTCCACCGGGGACCGGAGACCGAGTACGTGGAGGTCACCTACGCCGACGGCAGCACCCGCATCCTGCACTTCGGCGACTTCACCTCCGGGGCGGTGATCTCCTCGATCGTGGACCGGGCCAAGAAGCACGCCATCAAGGACTACCTGGCCGCC
>DATBUG010000484.1:0-2621 GCA_036516315.1 Citricoccus sp. | reverse complement strand
GGGCGATCTGCTCGAGCAGGTAGGGCGGCACCACGCCGTGGTTCCTCGGCGCGACGCGGGGTTCGGCCATGGGCCCAGTCAACCACCCGGGGGCCGCGGCGGGGGAGGGCGGCCCGACGCCGGACCGGGGGCCACCACGGGCTGTGGAGAACCAGGTGCGGTGTCCGGGGCCCCGCATAGACTGTGCCCATGGCCGATCGCAATGACCAGGGGCAGCACTCGGACGAGTACCGCCCGTTCGATGACCCGAAGCACCCCTCCTGGTACACCGACCCAACGGCGCCGGAGCCGCACGCGGCCCCCCGGCCGAACGGGTCCACCGCCGTGCCGAACCCCTACGCCGACCAGCCGCTGGCCGGCCCCTACAGTGACGGCCAGCCCCAGTACCCCGTGCACGGTGGCTACCCCGTGGTGGCCAACCAGCCCGGGGCCGGGCAGAGCCCCTACGGACAGCACCACTCCGGCGCCTACGGGCACGGCGGGATGTCGCCCGGTCGGGCCCCGGGGGCGCCCTATCCGGGGGTGCCGGGACGCCGGACCGGCCTGGGGATCACCGCCATGGTCCTGGGCATCGCGGGCATCGTCACGTTCGGTGCCCTGTTCGTCCCGCAGATCCTGGCGGTGGTCTTCGGCCACCTGAGCCTGGCCAAGGAACCGGCCGCCCGCGGCTTCGCGCTCGCCGGGCTGATCATGGGATACCTGGTCATCGGGCTGTGGGCGCTGCTGCTCGTCAGCGTCATCGCCTTCGGCATGGTCCTGGTCTGACGGTCCGTTCCGGGACGGACCGGTCCGGGGCCAGAACCGTGTCAGTGCAGTAACTGCTCCATCCGGGCGGCCAGTGCCAGCAGGTGGCCCTCCGTACCGGGCCGGCCGATCGCCTGGACGGACCAGCTCAGCCCGTCCACGTCCCGCAGGACGGGGACGGAGATCGCCGGCAGCCCCATCACGTTGACCATCGAGGTGTACGGGGTGAACCGGCACTGCAGCTCGTAGTCCTCGGCCGGCGGCAGCGCGGTGAACGTGCCGATCCTCGGCGGGGCGAAGGCCAGCACCGGGGTGAGGACCACGTCGTGGGCGGCCAGTTGCCGCCGGGCGTCCGCGGCCCACCGGCCCAGGCCGTCCACTGAACGGGCCAGGTGCTCGGGCGTGTAGCCCCGGGCCAACTGCAGGAAGTACGCGGCCAGCGGGCCCAGCTGGTCCTCCGAGCCCCGCGGCAGCGGAGCCTCCGCGAGGGCCGCGGTCCACACGGTGCGGAAGTGCTCGTGGTAGCCGGGGGCGTACTCCACGTCAGCCTCGCGGACCTCATGGCCGTCCCGGTCCAGGGCGGCCGCGGCCAGCGTCAGGGCGTCCAGGGCGGGGCGGGCCAGGGTGATGTCCAGGTCCGGGGCGAACGGCGAGGCCGTGGAGTACCCGATCCGCACCCGGCCCGGTTCGGCGCGCACGGTGCGGGGCAGGCTGCGGCCCTCGCCGCGCGGACCACCGAGCATGGCGTCGTAGAGTAGGGCGGCGTCCACGGCCGTGCGGGCGATCGGCCCGGACACGGACAGGTTGCGCACCGAGTCCTCCTGCCGGTCGGTCGGCACGCTGCCGCGCCCCGGCTTCAGTCCCACCAGGCCGCAGGCCGCGGCCGGGATGCGGACGGACCCGCCGCCGTCGTTGCCCGGGGCGAACGGCAGCATCCCGGCGGCCACGGCGCCCGCCCCGCCCCCGGTGGACCCACCGGCCGTGCGCTCGGGGTCGAGTGGGTTGCGGGCACCGGCCGAGATGAGGTTCTCCGAGTGGCAGGGCAGCCCGAACTCCGGCACGGTCGTCTTGCCCACGGAGATCGCCCCGGCCTCGTGCACCGTGGCCACCAGCGGGTCGTCCTCCGTGGCCGGTGGCGCACCGGCGGCCGTGCGGGAGCCGAAGGTGGTGCGCATCCCGGCCACGTCCACGAGGTCCTTGAACGCCAGGGGCATCCCGTGCAGGGATCCCACGGGGCCGGACTGCCGGAACCGGCGGTCCAGTTCGGTGGCGCGCGCCAGGGCCGCGTCCGGGTCCACCGCGATGAACGCCCCGAGCTCCGGGTTGCGCCGCTCGGTGACCTCCAGGAAATGACGGGTGACCTCCAGCGCGGAGATCGTCCCGGCGGCCAGGGCGTCGCGCAGCTCCAGGGCGGACAGGCGCCCCACGTCAGTGGTCTGTGCGGGCTGGTGCATGGCCTCCACTGTATCGAGGACCGTGGCGGGGACGTCGCGCAGGGGGGCGGTCCGGGCGTCCCGGTCTAGGCTGGGACCATGAGCATGTTCGAAACCGTCAGCGTGAACGACGTCCCCGAGAACGCAGCCATCCTCGACGTGCGCGAGGACGACGAGTGGGTCCTCGGCCGGGCGGCCGGTGCCATGCACATTCCGCTGGGACAGCTCCCGGACCGCGTTGAGGAGCTGGACCCGGACACGGACTACTACGTCATCTGCCGCACCGGTGGCCGGTCCATGCGAGCCGCCGACTTCCTGGTGAACCGGGGATACTCGGCCATCAACGTGGCCGGCGGCTCGGGGGCCTGGCTGGAGGCCGGACGACCCATGGAGGCGGACGGCGGCGCCGAGCCGACCGTCAAGTGAGCCCGGAGACCGGGGGAC
>DATBUG010000483.1:0-2708 GCA_036516315.1 Citricoccus sp. | reverse complement strand
CGCCGGACGTCCCGGCGGCCGTCCGGGGGCGGCGCGCCGCCGACGACGCCAGCGCGCGCGCCATCACCCCGCGCAGCGGCGAGGTGAGCACCATGCCGAGCGCACCGACCAGCCCGATGAGGAACACGGGGTGCAGCGAGGTGACGAAGCTGCTGAAGAAGTAGGCCAGGGCGAGCCACGAGGCCACGTGGGCGAACTGCTCGGTGGTCAGCGAGCCCACGCGGGGTCCGTCCAGGCCGCTGATGCCCCGGGAGAGGATGAGCCCGGCCGCCACCAGCGGCACCACCACGCCCACGCCGAGGAAGAACACCCCGGGGGTGTTCCACAGGTTCTGCCGCAACGCGCCCAGCGGCACGATCGACCCGACCAGGATCACCAGGACCGCGGCGAAGAAGCCCAGGTCCCAGCGGTCCAGCCGCAGTCCCCCGCCGGTTCGCCGGGGGGTCACCCGGCCGTGGTGCGATGCGCTGCTCATGTGCGTCCTCCTGTGTCCCCTCGGGCCCCCTGGAGGCCCCCTGTGCATTGCTGCGTCCATTCAATCAGTCTTCTCCCGCAATGCTCTGCAGACGATGGTCCCGGACGTTAGGCTGTCCCTGCGGACCCTGTGATCGGCGTTACACCAGCGCCGTCGTCGCGGTCCGGACCGAGTCCCCTCCGCATCGAAGGAGCACGCATGCCGACCACTTCTGGCGAATCAGCCCCGGCCGACACCACGGACCACCTCCTCGAGGAGAGGCGGACATTCCCGCCCTCCGAGCAGTTCGCCGCCCAGGCGGTGGCGACCGCCGAGCGCTACGAACAGGCCTCGGGCGACCGGCTCGGCTACTGGGCCGACCAGGCCCGCCAGGTCCTGCACTGGGAGCAGGACTTCTCCGAGGTCCTGGACTGGTCCGAGGCCCCGTTCGCGAAGTGGTTCGTGGGTGGCACCACCAATGCCGCGTACAACGCGCTCGACCGGCACGTCGAGGCCGGCCACGGCGACCGGGTCGCCATCCACTTCGAGGGCGAGCCCGGGGACACCCAGACATGGACCTATGCCCAGCTGGCCGCCGAGGTGCGCCGTGCGGCGAACGCCTTCGAGTCGCTCGGCGTGGCCAAGGGCGACCGGGTGGCGGTCTACCTGCCGATGATCCCGGAGGCCGTGATCACCATGCTCGCCTGCGCCCGGATCGGCGCAGTGCACTCCGTGGTCTTCGGTGGCTTCTCCGCGGACGCCCTGCGCTCGCGCATCGACGACGCCGAGGCCAAACTCGTGGTGACGGCCGACGGCTCGTGGCGCCGCGGCAAGCCCTCGATGCTCAAGCCCGCCGTGGACAACGCGCTGGCCGAGCCCGGCCACACCGTGGGCAACGTCGTGGTGGTCCGCCGCAACGAGCAGGACGTCGAGTGGACCGAGGGCCGCGACGTGTGGTGGCACGACGTGGTCGGCGCCGCCTCCGAGGAGCACGAGCTCGTCTGGCACGACTCGGAGCACCCGCTGTTCATCCTGTACACCTCCGGGACCACCGGCAAGCCCAAGGGCATCCTGCACACCACCGGCGGTTACCTGGTCCAGGGGGCCGTCACCCACCGGGACACCTTCGACCTGCATCCCGAGACGGACGTCTACTGGTGCACGGCGGACATCGGCTGGGTGACCGGCCACTCGTACGTCACCTACGCCCCGCTGGTCAACGGCGCCACCCAGGTGCTCTACGAGGGCACCCCCGACTTCCCGCACAACGGCCGCTGGTGGGAGCTGGTGGAGAAGTACGGGATCACCATCGTCTACACCGCCCCGACGGCGATCCGCACGATGATGAAGTGGGGCCGGCACGTGCCGGACTCCTACGACCTCTCCTCCGTGCGCGTCCTGGGCTCGGTGGGCGAGCCCATCAACCCCGAGGCGTGGATGTGGTACCGGGAGGTCATCGGCGCCAACGCCGGGGCCGGGACGAAGAACGACGACGGCTCGGTCACCCCCGGCCCGCGCAAGGACGACCCCGCCCCGATCGTGGACACCTGGTGGCAGACCGAGACCGGCGCGCACATGATCGCCCCGCTGCCCGGCGTCACCGCCACCAAGCCCGGTTCGGCGCAGGCCCCGGTGCCGGGCATCACCGTGGACGTGGTGGACGAGACCGGCGCCTCGCTGGGCAACGACTCCGCCGGGTTCCTGGTCATCCGGGACCCGTGGCCGGCGATGCTGCGCGGCATCTGGGGTGACCCGCAGCGCTACAAGGACACCTACTGGTCCCGGTTCGAGGACATGTACTTCGCCGGGGACGGGGCCCGCAAGGACGAGGACGGGGACATCTGGGTCACCGGCCGCGTGGACGACGTCATGAACGTCTCGGGGCACCGGCTGTCCACCTCGGAGATCGAGTCCGCCTTGGTCTCCCACTCGCTCGTGGCCGAGGCCGCGGTCGTCGGGGCCACCGACGCCACCACCGGCCAGGCCGTCGTCGCGTTCGTCATCGTCACCGAGGAGGCCGGCGAGGTCGACCCGGCCCAGGCCGAGCAGGATCTGCGGGCCCACGTGGCCACCGAGATCGGGGCGATCGCCAAGCCCAAGCACGTGCTGGTGGTGCCCGAGCTGCCCAAGACCCGCTCGGGCAAGATCATGCGCCGGCTGCTCAAGGACGTGGCCGAGGGCCGGGACCCGGGCGACGCCTCGACCCTGTCCGACCCGACGATCATGCAGCAGATCGCGCAGTCGCTGCGGACGT
>DATBUG010000482.1:0-1517 GCA_036516315.1 Citricoccus sp. | reverse complement strand
ACCTGAACACAAGATCGCCGCCGACAACGACATCGACACCGAGGACCTGGCCACCTCCCCCCTCGAGACCGTGGACGTCGAGGACTCCATCGACATCACCGAGGCCAACGAGCCCCAGGCCCAGAAGAGCTTCGCGGACTTTGACGTCCGTGCCGACATGGTCGAGGCACTGGCCGAGAAGGGCATCACCCACCCGTTCCCCATCCAGGCCATGACCCTGCCGGTCGCCCTCGGCGGTCACGACATCATCGGCCAGGCCAAGACCGGCACCGGCAAGACCCTGGGCTTCGGCCTGCCGCTGCTGCAGCGCGTCGCCGGTCCGGGCGAGGAGGGGTACGACGCCCTGCCCACGCCCGGCGCCCCGCAGGCCCTCGTGGTCGCGCCGACGCGTGAGCTCGCGAACCAGGTGGCCGGTGACCTGGTCACCGCCGCGTCCAAGCGTCCGGTGCGGATCGCCACGATCTACGGCGGCCGGGCCTACGAGCCGCAGATCGAGGAACTGCAGCGCGGGGTCGAGGTCGTGGTCGGCACCCCCGGCCGCCTCATCGACCTGATGCGCCAGCGGCACCTGAACCTGAAGCTGGTCAAGATCGTCGTGCTGGACGAGGCCGACGAGATGCTCGACCTGGGCTTCCTGCCGGACGTGGAGACCCTGCTCTCCGCGGTGCCGGAGGTCCGCCAGACCATGCTGTTCTCCGCCACCATGCCCGGCCCCGTGGTCGCCATGGCGCGCCGGTACATGACCCAGCCCACCCATATCCGGGCCGCGGACCCCGAGGACGAGGGCATCACCAAGAAGGACATCCGCCAGCTGGTCTACCGCGCCCACCACATGGACAAGGACGAGCTGGTGGCGCGGACCCTGCAGGCCGAGGGCCGCGGCAAGACCATCATCTTCACCCGCACCAAGCGCACCGCCGCCCGGTTGTCCGAGGAACTGGCCAAGCGCGGGTTCGCCGCCGGCGCCATCCACGGTGACCTCGGCCAGGGGGCGCGCGAACAGGCCCTGCGGGCCTTCCGCGGTGACAAGATCGACGTGCTGGTCGCCACGGACGTGGCGGCCCGCGGCATCGACGTCGACGACGTCACCCACGTGATCAACTTCCAGTGCCCCGAGGACGAGAAGACCTACCTGCACCGGGTGGGCCGCACCGGCCGCGCGGGCAACAAGGGCACCGCCATCACCCTGGTGGATTGGGAGGACATGCCGCGGTGGTCGCTGATCAACAAGGCGCTGGGCATGGACGTCCCCGAGCCGCCGGAGACCTACTCCTCCTCCAAGCACCTCTTCGAGGACCTGGGGATCCCGAAGGGCACCAAGGGTCGACTGCCCAGGTCCCAGCGCACCAAGGCCGGGCTCGCGGCCGAGGAGGTCGAGGACCTGGGCGGGCCGGGCGCGCCGCGCGGTGGCCGTGACGGCGGCCGTGACGGAGGGCGTGACGGAGGGCGCCGTCGGGGCGGACGTCACTCCGGTGATGCGGAGCAGGACGGCGGCCGCCGCGGTGGCCGGCGTCGTT
>DATBUG010000481.1:0-7720 GCA_036516315.1 Citricoccus sp. | reverse complement strand
CCCCCGGACCGCGTGAGGCCCGGGCCAGGACCCACCGGGCCCGGGGTTTCTCGGGCATCAGGTGGGTACGGCGCAGGTGCACGAGCTGGATGCGGTGCTCCAGCAGGCGCAGGAACCGGTAGGCCCCCGCCAGGGACTGGGCGTCCCGGCGGCTGATGTAGCAGCGGTGCTCGAGTGCCCGGATGGCATCCTGGGTGTTGCGCACGCGCACGGACTCCTCCGCCTTGCCGTGCACGAGCTGGAGCAGCTGGACCGTGAACTCGACGTCGCGCAGACCCCCGGACCCGAGTTTGATCTCCCGGTCCCGGTCCTGGTGGGCGATGTTGTCCAGCACCCTCCGGCGCATGCCCTGGACCGAGGCCACGAAGCCCTCGCGCTCGGAGCTGGTCCACACCAGCGGCCAGATCGTCTCGACGTACTGCCGGCCCAGATCCTGTGGGCCCGCGATCGGCCGGGCCTTGAGCAGGGCCTGGAACTCCCAGGTGTGCGCCCACCGGCGGTAGTACTCCGCGTGGGAGTCCACCGTGCGGGACAGCGCCCCGTCCTTGCCCTCCGGGCGCAGGTTCGCGTCCACCTCCCACAACCCGGGTTCCGGCGCGGCCGCCGTGACGTAGCGGGAGATGCCGGCAGCCAGCCCTGCGGCGATCATCGCCGCGCGGTGCCCGTCGTCCAGTCCGGAGGCGTGCACGAAGATCACGTCCACGTCCGAGATGTAGTTCAGCTCCCGGGCCCCGCACTTGCCCATGCCGATCACCGCCAGGCTCACGGCGAGCGCGTCCTCGCCGTGCTGCTCGACGGCGTCCGCGCGGGAGGCCGCGAGCGCGGCCTCGATCGCGGCGCCGGCCAGGTCCGAGAGCCAGGCGGAGACCCGCGGCTGAGCGAGCTGCGGGTCGGGATCGCCCAGGTCCCGCAACGCGAGCGCCGTCAGCTGCCGCCGGTAGGCCACGCGGAGGGCCGCGGCGGCCTCCTTGCCGCGCATCCGGGCCACCGGTTCCTCGGCGTCGGGGTCGGCGCCGACCGCGGACAGCAGCAGCCGGCGCAACCCGTCCGGTTCCGCCTCGAGTCCCCCGGGTCCGAGCGCCGGGGCGGTCGCGGCCGCGCCGTCCGGATCGATGAGCAGGTCCGCGTGGTCGGGCCGTCGGATGAGGAACTCCCCCAGCGCCTCGGACGCACCGAGCAGGCGGACCATCGGCAGGGTACGCTCCGGGTCCTGCAGCACGCCCGCCACCTGCGGGGCCCGTTCCAGCAGGCGGACCAGCAGGATCAGGGCCTGGTCCGGGTCCGGGGCGTCGGCCAGGGCGGCCACCAGTGCGTCCGTGTCCAGCCCCTCGAGCTCACGCGAGCCCAGCAGCGAACGCGCCCGGTCCAGGTCGCTGAATCCCGTTCCGATGAGCTCCCCGCGGCTGAAGGCACCCTCGCCGTCCGGGGCGCCGGACGGTGAGGGGATACCGCTGCGGCTGCGGGCGCGGCCGGCAACGGAGGCGGGACCGGGGGACGTGGGTCGCATCTGGGGCACCACTCCTACAGGATGCTGAGGTACCGCTGCAGCTCGTAGGGCGTGACCTTCACCCGGTAGTCGTCCCACTCCTGGCGCTTGTTCCGCAGGTAGTTCTCGAACACCTGCTCCCCCAGCACGCCGGCGACGAACTCGGACTCCTCCATGAGGCGCACGGCGTCGTGCAGGGTGCCCGGCAGCGGGTCGTGGCCCAGGGCCCGGCGCTCCATGGCGGTGAGCGCGTTGACGTCCTCGGCGGCGGCGTCGGGCAGCTCGTACTCCTCCTCGATGCCCTTCAGGCCCGCCGCGAGCAGGACCGCGTAGGCCAGGTAGGGGTTCGCGGCGGCGTCGATGCCGCGGTACTCCACCCGGGCGGACCCCGCCTTGTCCGGCTTGTACAGCGGCACCCGGACCAGGGCCGAGCGGTTGTTGTGGCCCCAGGAGACGTAGGCCGGGGCCTCGCCGCCGCCCCAGAGCCGCTTGTAGGAGTTGACGAACTGGTTGGTGATCGCGGTGATCTCCACGCTGTGGTGCAGCAGACCCGCGATGAACCGGCGTGCCGTCGTGGAGAGGTGGTACTCGGCACCGGGCTCGAAGAAGGCGTTGGAGTCCCCCTCGAAGAGGGAGAAGTGGGTGTGCATGCCCGAGCCGGCGTGCTCACCGAACGGCTTGGGCATGAAGGTGGCGTAGTTGCCCTGGAGCTGGGCCACCTCCTTGATGACCGTGCGGAACGTCATGATGTTGTCCGCGGTCTGCAGGGCGTCGGCGTAGCGCAGGTCGATCTCGTTCTGGCCCGGTCCGGACTCGTGGTGGCTGAACTCCACCGAGATGCCGATCGCCTCGAGCATGTTCACGGCGTGGCGGCGGAAGTCCGTGGCCACGCCCCCCGGTTCGTGGTCGAAGTAACCGGCCTGGTCCACGGGGACCGGCTGCCCGTCCGGCCCGGGCTCCTTGGAGGCCAGCAGGTAGAACTCGATCTCCGGGTGCGTGTAGAAGGTGAAGCCCATGTCCGCGGCCCGGGCCAGCTGGCGGCGCAGCACGTGGCGCGGATCCGCTGCGGAGGGCTCCCCGTCCGGGGTGAGCACGTCGCAGAACATCCGCGAGGTGGGTTCCTCCTCGCCCCGCCACGGCAGGATCTGGAACGTCGAGGGATCCGGCTGCAGGAGCATGTCGGATTCGAAGATGCGGGTGTAGCCGTCGATCGAGGACCCGTCGAAGCCCAGTCCCTCCGCGAAGGCCCCTTCCACCTCGGCGGGCGCCAGCGCCACGGACTTCAGCGTTCCGGTCACGTCCGTGAACCACAGCCGGACGAAACGCACGTCCCGGTCCTCAATGGTCCTGAGCACAAACTCCTGTTGGCGATCCATCGTTCGTGGCGGCCTCCTGTCGGATCGGGACGATGGCTCCACTGTAGCGGTGCCACGGCCGCGTGCGGGCGCTGAGACGGCCGGATGCCGGGACAGCCGGCGCGGACGGCGGCCGCCGGCCCGCCCGTGGCTGGGGCGCCGACACTAGACTGCGGTCATGGCTGAGAACGAGACCGCACCCTATGCCGCCCGGACCCCGTCCCGGTACCGCACCGCACACCTGCAGCAGGCCAAGGAGGAGGGCCGGCGGTTCGCCATGCTCACGGCCTACGACTTCCAGATGGCCCAGGTCTTCGACGAGGCCGGCCTCGAGACGATCCTGGTCGGCGACTCGGCGGCCAACAACATGATGGGCCACGCCACCACGCTGCCCATCACGATGGAGGAGATGATCGTCTTCGCCGGGTCCGTGGTCCGCGGCACCCGGCGGGCCATGGTCATCTGCGACATGCCGTTCGGCTCCTACGAGGTCTCCCCCGAGCAGGCCACGGCCAGCGCGATCCGACTGGTCAAGGAGGCCGGGGTGCACGCCGTCAAGATGGAGGGCGGCGTCCGCTACGCGGACCACGTCGCCATGATGACGGACGCCGGGGTGCCCGTGATGGCTCACATCGGCTTCACCCCGCAGTCGGAGAACGTCCTGGGGGGCTACCGGGTCCAGGGTCGCGGCGAGGGCGCCGTCGAGTCCATGGTCCGCGCGGCCACCACGCTGCAGGATGCCGGCGCCTTCGCCGTCCTGATGGAGATGGTGCCCGCGGACGTGGCACGCCGGGTGGACGAGTCCCTCCGCGTGCCCACGGTGGGCATCGGCGCCGGCGGCGGCACGACCGGCCAGGTGCTGGTCTGGCAGGACATGCTGGGGCTGCGGGCCGGGAAGATGCCCCGGTTCGTCAAGCAGTACGCGGACCTGCGCTCCGTGGTGAGCGAAGCCGCCACCGCGTACCGCCGTGAGGTGCTGGAGGGCACCTTCCCCGCCGAGGAGCACGGCTTCGAGTCCTGACGGGGACCCGCGAGAGGGACCTCAGTCGGTGTCGTTGGACGGGTCGAGGTCCCAGTTGGAGTCCTCGGCCTCCTCCTCGTCCCACCGTTCGTTGTTCGCGCGCACTCGGGCGATCGCCTGTTCGGCCTCCTCGCGGGAGGCGTAGGGGCCCAGCAGCTTCGACCAGTCCGACTGCGGCCCCTCCTCGACGGTCTTGGTCACGACGTTGTACCAGTATTCGCTCATGGCCCCAGCCTAGGGTCGATCCGCTCCCGGCGGGACGGCGATAGGATCGGAACATGTCCCAAGGCACCTCCACGTCCGCCAGCACCGCAGCGACCTCCACCAGCCACAACGTCCCGGTCCCGGACGGGCCCACGCCCGGTGAACCCGGGTCGGTGGCCCCCCTCGGCGCGCTGCGGCCCGGCGTCGTGGCCCCGATGCTTCCCGTGCCGGCCTCCATCGAGCGGCCGGAGTACGTGGGCAAGGCCACCGCGGACGAGGGCAAGGGCTCGGACGTCTACGACGCCGAGGGCATCGAGAAGATCCGCGCCGCCGGGCGCCTGGCGGCCCGCGCCATGCAGGAGACCGCTCAGCACATCGCCCCGGGGGTGACGACGGCCCAGCTCGACCGGATCGCCCACGAGTACCTGGTCAGCCACGGCGCCTACCCGTCCTGCCTGGGGTACAAGGGCTTCCCCAAGTCCATCTGCACCTCCGTCAACGAGGTGATCTGCCACGGCATCCCGGACGACACCGTGCTGGAGGACGGGGACATCATCAACCTCGACATCACCGCCTACCTGGACGGCCACCACGGCGACCACAACATGACGTTCCTGGTCGGAACGGTCGACGAGGAGTCGGCACTGCTGGTCGAGCGGACCCGGGAGGCCATGATGCGCGGCATCAAGGCCGTCAAGCCCGGCCGCGAGATCAACGTCATCGGACGGGCGATCGAGTCCTACGCCAAGCGCTTCGGCTACGGCGTAGTGCGGGATTTCATCGGCCACGGCGTCGGCCGGGAGTTCCACTCGGGCCTGGTCATCCCCCACTACGACGCCGCCCCGGCCCACAACCGGGTGATGGTGCCGGGCATGGTGTTCACCATCGAGCCGATGATCACCCTGGGCTCCATCGCCTGGGACCAGTGGGACGACGGCTGGACCGTGGTGACCCGCGACCGCAAGCGCACCGCCCAGTTCGAGCACACCCTGGTCGTCACCGAGGACGGCGCCGACATCCTGACGCTGCCCTGACCGGCCACCCACCACCGCACCCCCCGTCATGACCCACAGGAGCACGCCCATGGCGCACCAGCGAACCGACCCGGCCACCGGAGCACACACCGCCCTGGGCATCGACATCGGCGGCACCGGCATGAAGGGCGGCATCGTCCAGCTCGGCACCGGCCCCGAGGCCGGGGGCCTGCTCGGCAAGCGGTTCCGGATCCCCACCCCGAAGCCTGCCCTGCCGGACACCGTGGCCGGGGTCCTGGAGCAGATCGTGGCCGAGCTCGACTCCCGGCCCGGGGCCCCGCCGTCCTCGCTGCCGGCCGGGGTGTGCTTCCCCGCAGCGATCCAGAACGGGGTCTGCCGGACGGCCACGAACATCGACCACTCCTGGATCGGCACGGACGTGGACGCGCTGTTCTCCGACCGGCTCAAGCGTCCGGTGATGACCCTGAACGACGCCGACGCGGCCGGACTGGCCGAGATGCGGTACGGCGCGGGCAAGGGCGTGCCGGGCACCGTGCTGGTCCTGACGCTGGGGACCGGGATCGGCGGCGGACTGTTCCGTGACGGTGAGCTGGTGCCGAACCTGGAACCGGGGACCATCGAGCTCGACGGCGACTTCGCGGAGCGGCGGGCCTCAGCGGCCGCCCGGGAACGCGACGGGCTGGACTGGCCGGAGTACGCCGAGCGGCTGCAGCGGTTCTTCACCTACATGGAGGGCATCTTCTACCCGGACCTGATCATCGTCGGCGGAGGGATCTCCAAACGGCCCGAGGACTACCTGCCGCTGCTGCGCCTGCGCACGCCCATCGTGCCCGCCCAACTGCAGAACAACGCCGGGATCGTGGGTGCCGCTCTGTGGGCCACGGACCTCGTGGCCCAGACCCCGACCAAGTTCTCGGTGCTGGAGACGGCGCGGCGGGCCGGTGAGCAGGAGATGGCCCGCATCGCCCGTGCGGAGGGAGGGGCGCCCGCGCCGACGGCGAAGCCCGGCAAGGGGCCGCACCAGACGGACAGTGAGAAGGACGGCAAGGCCAGCAAGAAGGACCAGAAGCGGGGCAAAGCGGGCCAGAAGGCCGACAAGAAGACCGACAAGAAGGCCGACAAGAAAGCAGCGAAGAAGGCCGCGAAGGACAAGAAGCCGGGCAAGAACGCCACGAAGGCAGTCACGGCGACGACTGACGCGCAGGCCCAGCCGACGGCGGAACGCCAGGCCGCCCGCGAGGCCCAGGCCGTGCACCGGGCCATGGAGAAGGCGATCCGCCGCTGAAGGCGGTGATGGTACCGGTGGTGGCTCCGGCTTCCCCTCCGGAACCACCACCGGTGGTCTGATGTGCCCGTGCGGGGCGCCCGCGGTCAGCGGGTGAACAGCTTCGGCTGCAGGGCCCGGACCGTCTCCGGTCGCGTTCCCGCCTCACGCAGTTCCTCGACGGCGCGGGCGAAGTCGTCCAGCGAGTCGAAGGCCTGGTAGACCGACGCGAAGCGCAGGTAGGCCACCTGGTCCAGTCTACGCAACGGATCGAGGATGGCCAGCCCCACTTCGTGGGCGTCGACCTCGGCGTTCCCGGTGGCGCGGATGGTCTCCTCGACCTCCTGCGCCAGCATCGCCAGGTCGTCACCAGTGACCGGCCGGCCCTGGCAGGCCTTCCGGACCCCGTTGATGACCTTGGAGCGGTCGAAGGGCTCGGCCACCCCGGAGCGCTTCACGACGGTGAGCGCCGTGGTCTCCATGGTGGTGAAGCGCTTGCCGCACGACTGGCACTGCCGGCGGCGGCGGATGGCAGAACCGTCATCCAGGGACCGGGAATCCACCACCCGGGAGTCCTCATGGCGACAGAAGGGACAGTGCATCTACTCCCCTTCTCCAGTCGGCCCGCGTCAGGGCTGTTCGGTGGACGGCACCATCATAATCCCATATATGGCGTTACCACAATCGGCAGATCACCATATGTAGTGGTGGCCCGAGGGGTCACTCCAGACAGGCCGGCCCGAGCAGGACCTTGAGGTCCCCGAACAGGGCGGGGTTGGGGTTCACGCGGAAGTCTGGGCCCAGCTGCATGATCTCCATGGTCCGGGTCCCGGCCAGCTTGAGCCGCACCTCGGTCGCCCCCGGGTGGGTCTTCAGCACGTCCCCGAGGGCGGACACCACGGTCTCGTTGGCCTTGAAGGCGGGCATGGTGATGGACACCGGCCCGGAGTGCCCTCCGGACAGGTCGGGGATCGTCAGCTCCTGGGCGCTGAGCGTGATGGAGCCGTCGTCCCGCCGCTGCACCCTGCCCTTCACCGCGACCACCAGGTCCTCGGCCAGCATGGTGGCGATGGGCGCGTAGGCCTGCCCGAAGAACATCACCTCCATCGAGGCGCCCAGGTCCTCGATCTCACACCGGGCGTAGGCGTTGCCCGAGCTCTTGGCGATGCGCCGCTGCAGGGACGTGATGAGCCCGGCGATGGTCACCTGCGCGCCGTCCGGCGGGCCGTCGTCGGACAGGATCGAGGTGATGGACTGGTCCGCGTGCTGGGCCAGCACGCCGTCCAGCCCCTGCAGGGGGTGGTCGGAGACGTAGAGGCCGAGCATCTCCCGTTCGAAGGAGAGCTTGTCCTTCTTGTCCCACTCGGGCATGTCCGGCACCTCCAGGCCGAGGCC
>DATBUG010000480.1:0-5278 GCA_036516315.1 Citricoccus sp. | reverse complement strand
GGGCCGGCCAGGTACCCCGGATACTTCTTCTGCAGGCGGGCGCGCTGGATGTCGATGCCGGATCCCGCCCGCTGGTCGTCGTCGAGCTCGTCCTCCGGGTGGCGCAGGTGCTCCGGCAGGTACCCCTGGTAGCGGTCCACGAGCATGTCCTCGGCCTGGCCCGAGCGGTACTGCACCCGGCGGATGGAACGCACCATGAGCCGGATGACCACGATCGCCATGGCCACCATCAGGGCGGTGAACAGGAACCCCTCGATGCCCGGGGTGACCTGGGTCTGGTCGAGCCCCGGCCGCAGCGTCGGCTCCGGGACGCCAGGCATCGGCTCGCCACTGGCCGCACCGTCACCGGGGGCGGCGGAGGCGGACAGGGCAAGGGGCGGGAAGGCAATCACGGTGGACCATTCTACCGGCGGCCCGGTGTCTCCGCGGCCCGCCTCAGCGCAGCCCGGTGAACAGGTCCGTCTCCGGCAGGGTGGTCTCCACGCGGGAGTCGATCAGCACATAGTCCTCCCAGGGCCAGGTGCGGCGCAGCAGGGAGTTGGGGGCCGCAAAGAAATGCCCGGTCGGGTCCACCTGGGTCCGGTGCGCGCGCAGGGCCGCGTCGCGGCGCTCGAGGTAGTCGGCCACGTGGATCTGGGTGGTGACCCGGTGGTCGGTGATCCGGAACCGGGGCGGGCGGGCCCGTTCCGCGCGCTGGGCAAGGTCCTCGCGCTGGGCCGGGTCCTCGGCCTCCCCGGCTTCCTCGGCATTCGCGGCGTTCTCTGTGTTCTCTGTGGTCTCTGTGTTCTCTGTGTTCTCTGTGTTCTCAGCTTCCTCGGACAGCAGCTTCTCGTACCAGGCCATCCGTTCGGCGAAGGGGGACTCCTCGCCCGCGGCGAGGTACGCCTCGTGCAGCGCGCGGTACTTGTCCGGGTTGAACGCCCGGTCGTAGTACAGCTTGGCCGGGGTCCAAGGTTCCCCGGTACCCGGGAACCGGTCCGGGTCACCGGCGGCGCGGTAGGCC
The DNA here is from genome assembly GCA_036516315.1 of Citricoccus sp. Lineage (GTDB taxonomy): Bacteria > Actinomycetota > Actinomycetes > Actinomycetales > Micrococcaceae > Citricoccus. The sequence goes on along the minus strand of DATBUG010000480.1, from coordinate 4,275 downwards.
TCCACCGTGATCTCGTGCGCCTTGAGGTGATCGGGGTGCGGGTACCCGCCGATCTCGTCGTAGCTGATCAGCACGTGGGGCCGGAACTCCCGGATCACCCGCACCAGCGGCGCCGTCGCCTGCTCGAGCGGCACGGTGGCGAAGCAGCCGTACGGCAGCGGCGGCAGCGGATCCCCCTCGGGCAGGCCGGAGTCCATGAACCCGAGCCAGCGGTGCTCGATCCCCAGGGCGGCCCCGGCCTCGTCCATCTCGGCCCGCCGGACCCCGGTGATGTCGCGGTCCAGCCGCACGGTGTCCCCGTACCCCGGGTTCAGCAGGTCGCCCCGCTCGCCACCGGTACAGGTCACCACCATGACCTCTGCCCCGGCCTCCTCATAGGCGGCCATCATGGCCGCGCCCTTGGAGGACTCGTCGTCCGGGTGGGCGTGCACCGCCATCAGCCGCAGGCCCTCGGAGGCCGGCACGCCCCGCGCCTCCGGCCCGGTGTGCGAGTCCTCGGCCTCGATGGAACCGTAGTCGGCATGGCCGACCGGGACCCCGAATTCCGGCGTCCCGGTGCCATCCTGGTCGGTCATGGATGAACTGCTCACGTAGCCTCGGCTGCTCCCCCGCCCGGCCCCGCGCTGGACGGGCGGGCGGCGTGGTCGGGGACCTGGGTGGTCCGGTGGACTGGGCGGGTCCCACGGTCCCCCGGGATACCATGGAGTGATATGGATTCCTCACTCCAGGGCTCGGTGGACCAGGCACCGAAGGACAGCCTAGCGAACCGGTATGGCCGTCCCGAGCGCACCGGGCACGGTTTCTGGCGCCGGTGGGGCCGGTGGGTCGCCGTCGCGGCCCTGGCGCTGGCCGTGGCCTTCGTCGCGTGGGTGACCGTCTCGGCCTCCGCCCGCCCGCTGGACTGGAAGGACGTGGGGTTCGAGATCCTCTCCCCCACGCGGGCCACCGTGACCTTCCAGCTCACCAAGGAGCCCGAGGACACCGTGGAGTGCGCCATCCAGGTGCTGTCCGAGCAGTACGCCGTGGTCGGCTGGCGGACCGTGGTGATCGGCCCGGAGGACAGCTCCGGCAGTGGCCTGCCCTCGGACCGGACCCGGTACTACGACGTGGCCCTGCGTACGGACGGTCTGGGCGTGAACGGCGGGGTCAACTCCTGCTGGTTCCAGGACTGACCGTCCCCGGCCACACGTCACATACGCCCCGGTGGACGTGACGGACGTGAAACACATCCGTTAGAGTATGCCCATTGGTTTGTGACCCCGCCTGTCGGGGGCCCGGCGGATCCTTGCGGTCCGTGACGGCTCCGCCGGCGGGGTTCTTGCATGGACGCCACCCCGGGCTGCACTCGCAGCACAGCGCCATGCACCGGAAGCACTGCGCGGCCCCGGCCTCCGTGCCCGACCCGTGGCAGTCGACCGACCCGAAGGAGACAACACGTCCATGAGCAACACCGACAGCGCTCCCTGGCTGACCCAGGAGGCCTACGACCGCCTGAAGCAGGAGCTGGACTACATCTCCGGTCCCGGCCGTCAGGAGATCATCGACCGCATCGAGCAGGCTCGCGAGGAGGGTGACCTCAAGGAGAACGGCGGGTACCACGCCGCCCGCGAGGAGCAGTCCAAGAACGAGGGCCGCATCCAGGAGCTCAAGCACCTGCTCGAGACCGCGGTGATCGGCGCCGCCCCCGCCGACGACGGCGTCGTGGAGCCGGGCATGGTCGTCGAGGCCAAGATCGCCGGGGACGTGGAGACCTTCCTGTTCGGCAACCGCGAGATCGCCGACGACAAGGACTCCATCACCGTCTACTCCGAGCGTTCCCCGCTCGGCGAGGCCATCCAGGGGGCGAAGGTGGGCGACCAGCTCACCTACACCGCCCCCAACGGCAAGGACATCGCCGTGGAGATCGTCTCCGCGAAGCCCTACCAGCCCTGAGCACCCGGGTGGCGTTCCCGCCCGGGCCCGGCCCGGCGCACGGAACCCCCACGCACCCCGACGGCGGCGCACCGGTCATCGAACCGGTGCGCCGCCGTCATTGTCCCCGGGCCGCGACGATGCTCTAGGTTGGGGTCATGCTCATCGTCGAAGAGACCTTCCTGCTGCTGACCAAGGAGCACGGGGCCGCAGCCCGGGTCCGGTCCTACCGCCGCCAGGCACTGGTGGCGGCGCTGCTGACGGACCTGGCCGAGGCCGGCGTCGTCCGCGTCGGGGAGGAACGGGACCCCCGGGTGACCGTGGTGAGGGCCGGCACCACCGGCCACCCCGTCCTGGACGCCGCCCTGCCCGCCCTGGACCGGCTGTCCGGCCAGCGGATCTCCACGCTCGTGGCCAGTGCGAAGCTGGACCCGGAACAGGCCGTGGCCCGGTCACTGACGCGCCAGGGCATCCTGCAGGAGGTGCCCCGCCGGTTCCGGTCCCCGGTCTTCGTCACCATGAACCCGGCGCCAGGGATGGCCGTGCGCGATCGCCTCGGCACGGTGCTGGCGGGCGACCGGGAGGCCACCGTCGCGGACGCCACGGAGCTGGGCATCCTCAAGGCCCTCAACCTGGCCTACGTGCTGCTCGGTCCGGCCCGCGGCGACCTGGACCGCCGGGGGCTGGCGCGGCGCATCACGGCCGTCTCCGGCGAGGTCCCCGCCGTGCGGGCCCTACAGCGCAGGGTGGACTCCATCACGGCGTCCACCACCGTCGCCACGACGGCGGCCGGAGCCGCCGGGGCCACCAGCGCGTCCTGAGCGCGTGACCGCGGGCCGGCCCCCGTGGCCGGCAGGGAGGCGCGCCCGCCCGGCTCAGTGCGCGATCTGCGGCTGGTAGCCCGCTGCCCGCAGCCGCCCGAGGACCTGCTCGGAATGGTCCACGCCGCGGGTCTCCATGTCGATCGTGATCGTGACGTCCCCCATCCCCAGCGAGCCTCCGATCCGGGTGTGGTCCACCCGGGTGACGTTGGCGTCCGTCTCCGCGATGATCCGGGAGATCGAGGCCAACTCGCCGGGCCGGTCCTGCAGGGACATCTTCACCGTGAGGTAGCGTCCGGCGGCGGCCAGGCCGGACTGGATGACCTTGAGCATGAGCATGGGATCGATGTTGCCGCCCGAGAGCAGCACCACGGTGTTCTTCGGGGACAGCCCCAGCTCGGCCAGCTTGCCCTCCAGCAGGGCTGCCACCCCCACGCCGCCGGCCGGTTCCACGACCATCTTGGACCGTTCCAGCAGGAACACCAGGGCGTTGGCGATGGCGTCCTCCGAGACGGTGACGACGCCGTCCACGAGTTCGCGGATGATCTGGAACGGGATCTGCCCGGGCTTGCCGACCGCGATGCCGTCCGCGATGGTGGAGACCGATTCCAGCGGCACCAGGGCGTCCGCCGCCAGGGACGGCGGGTAGGCCGCGGCGTTCTCCGCCTGCACGCCGATGATGTTGACGTGCCGCCCCTGGCGCCGGGCCAGTTCCTTGACGGCCACGGCCACCCCGGCAAGCAGGCCACCGCCGCCGATACCCATGACCAGGGTGTCCACCTCCGGCGCCTGCTCCAGGATTTCCAGGCCGATGGTGCCCTGTCCGGCCACGACGTCAGCGTTGTCGAAGGGGTGGATGAACACCGACCCGGAGTCCTCGGCATAGCGCTGGGCCTCGGCCAATGCCTCGTCCACGTTGTTGCCGTGCAGCACCACCTCGGCACCGTGGTCCCGGGTGGCCTGCAGCTTCGGCAGGGCCACGCCCAGGGGCATGTAGATGCGGGCCTTGATCCCGAGCTTCGACGCGGCCAGGGCCACGCCCTGGGCGTGGTTGCCGGCCGAGGCGGCCACCACGCCCCGCGCCTTCTCCTCGTCGGTGAGCTTGGCCATCCGTACGTAGGCGCCGCGCACCTTGAACGACCCGGCGCGCTGCAGATTCTCGCACTTCAGGTGCACCGTCGAGCCGGTGATCCGGCCCAGGGCACGCGAGTGGTCCATGGGCGTGGGGACGATCACGCCACGCAGCAGTTCACGCGCACGCTCGATGTCCTCGAACGTCACCGGCAGCTGCGGGCCGTCACCGGCCGGTCCGTCCTGCCCCGGCGTGCCGTCCGGCGAGGGCACCGCAGCGCCCTCCGGGTCGGTGTCCGGTCGCTGGCTCTGCGGGGTGGTCGTCACTGGTGTCCTCCATCCTGGTCCGGCCGTCGGCCGGAGTGGTCCATCCCCGTATTGTCCTCCCCCACGGCGTGCTCGCCGTGAACATTGCCGCCGGCCGCCTCAGCCGCTGCGCCGGCCGGGGCCGCAGGGTCCGCGGCCGGCCCCA
>DATBUG010000479.1:0-9356 GCA_036516315.1 Citricoccus sp. | reverse complement strand
TCACCGACGCCCGGGACCGGACCCCCTACTGGTTGACCAGCACGCGCCATCCCGAGCGCCTCGTGGCCGTGCTCGGCGGGGGCATGGCGCGCGAGGAGGACCGCGGGGACCGCTGACCGGCGTCGGGGTCCCGGACACACGCCCGGGACAGGCCTCGGACACGCATCAGGCCGGCCAGGATGACCTGGCCGGCCTGACGCGTGTGCCCGACGTGCTACCGCGCGGCGGGGGCTCTCAGCCCTCGCAGTCGGTGCAGTAGAGCATGCCGTTCTTCTCCTTGGCCACCTGCGAGCGGTGGCGGACCAGGAAGCAGGAGGCGCAGGTGAACTCGTCGGACTGGGCCGGCAGCACCCGGACCATCAGTTCCTGGTCGGACAGGTCGGCACCGGGCAGCTCGAAGCCCTCGGCTGCCTCGGCCTCGTCCTCGTCGACCACGGCGGACTGGGTGTCCGTGCGGCGGTTCTTGAGTTCCTCGATCGAGCTCTCGGACAGCTCGTCGTCGTTCTTGCGTGGCGCGTCGTAGTCGGTGGCCATAGTGAGGTGTGTTCACGCTCCGCTGGTGAGGCCGGCGCCGGCCGACCATGGGTGGGATGTTGAGGGATGACGCCGGGCCCCGGGGCCATCCTCGACCCCTACCCGTCGGCACGTCGGTGAGATTGTTCCTTACGCCGGGGAGAAAACAAAATCGCCGCGTGGAGGCCCGCGGGCGGGGTCGCGGCCGGCGGCCGGGGCCGGAGATTCCCCGGCCGATCCGTGCGACACCGCCCGTGTGCCGTGCGATGGCCCCGGAATCGTGGCAAAGTCAGTGGGGGACCGTCCCTGAAGCGTCCGCGCCCGTGGGCTGCCGGGGCGTGCCGGACCGACCAAGCCGATCGTGGAGGACGAACATGCAGGAGCTCCGTCTCGTTGGTGTCCAGGAGGACGGCGGGCACCTGTTGCTCAGCAACGAGGACGGTGAGGAGTTCTCCCTGCCCGTGACCGAGGCGTTGCGGGCCGCGGCCACCCGTCCGATCGGCCGGCCCTCGGCCCAGGCGGCCGACGCCGCCGAGGGCGTGGTCACCCCCCGGGACATCCAGGCGCGCATCCGGGCCGGCGCCACCGCGGAACAGGTGGCGGCCGCCTCCGGCGTGGACCTCGAGCGGGTCCGCAAGTACGAGGGCCCCGTCCTGGCCGAGCGCGACTGGATCGCCCAGCAGGCCCGGCAGGTCGAGGTCGCGGCGCCCCAGCCCGGCCACGACCTCTACCGCGGGACCTTCGGCGAGCACCCGGCCCTGTTGGGGGACATGGTGCGGCACCGCCTCACGGCGCTCGGCATGGACGCCTCGAGCGCCCACTGGGACGCGTGGCGCATGGACGACGGCACCTGGACCGTCAGCCTCGACTTCTCCACGCAGGGGGCGGACCCGGCCATCGGCGACCAGCCGCCGGCACTGTGGTCCTTCCGGCCCAGCAGCCGTCACCTCGAGAACAGGAACCGCTGGGCCCAGGTCCTCTCCGAACTGGACCCGCTGGACGGGGCCTTCGGCACCCGCCGCCTCTCCGCCGTCGGGGACCGTCCCTTCAACGTCGAGGAGGAGGACTCCGCGCCCGAGCCGTCCCCGGCGGCCCCGGGCCCCCGCCCCGCGGTGGACGCGGACTCCCAGGATGAGCTGCTCGACGTCCTGCGCGCCCGGCGCGGCCAGCGCCTCGGCGTGGATGAGGAGGGCGACGACGAACTGGCCCTGATGCTGACCCGGGACGAGCAGCCCCAGTCCCCGGACCACCGCCCCCGCCTCACCGTGGCCGCGGTCCCGGAGGACGCGCCGTCCGAGACCGGCGAGGAGGGTGACAGGGAGGACGGTACAGAGGAGGGCGGCCCCGCCGACACCACCGTGGAGGGCTGGGTCGAGGTGTGGGACGACGACGAGGAGACCTCCGGCTCCGGCGAGACCGGCCCGCGGGACGGGACCGCTGCCCCGGTCCCGCAGGACCGGGAACCGGAGCAGGACGAGGCACAGCGGTCCGGCAGGGCCTCGGACAAGCGGTCCGGCCGGGTCTCGGACAAGCGCTCCGGCAAGCAGTCCAAGGCCGCCAAGCCCCGGCGGCCGTCCGTGCCCAGCTGGGACGAGATCGTCTTCGGGCGCAAGAACGACTAGTCCGGACGTCCGGACGCGCCCGGCCACCGGACTCGGCCGGCCCGGCACCGGACGCCGTCTCTAGCGCAGCGGCCGGTGCAGCATCAACAGGGGGACCTCGCGCTCGGCCCGGGTGGGCGAGCCGTGGTGACCGACCATCTCGAAGGCCGACGGCGGCACGCGCCGCCCGTCATACAGGGCCACCGGACCGTGCGCGGCCACCAGCAGGTCCCCGATCCGGGCCCGGACCCGGTCCTCGGTGGTGCCGAACCAGCCGGCCTCCAGGGCCTCGGCCCGGGTGAGCACCCAGGCGTGGTCTCCGAAGGCCGAGCGCCAGGCCTGCGCCGTGCGTTCACGGACGGCCTCGTCGGCGTCGGGGGCGAAGTGCAGCTGGACGAAGCGCGGTTCACCGGCCGTGTGGGCGACGCCGTCCACCAGGGCGGGCATGGTGGCGTAGTCGATGCGGCCGGACTCCGGCACGTCGACCATGCCGTGGTCCCCCGTGAGCACGAGCACGGTGTCCGGGGGCACCGACTGGCTCAGCCGCCGCGCGGCGGCATCGATCTCCTCGAGCGCGTAGAGCCACTTCTCCGAGCCGGTCCCGTGCTGGTGACCGGCCTTGTCCAGTTCGTTGAGGTACAGGTACAGCAGGATGGGTCCCCCGGCGGCGTGCAGCTGCTCGCGCGCGTGCTGGAAGCGGGCGTGCAGCGTCGTGCCCGCCACGAAGCGCGAGCCACGCAGGGAGGCCCGCGTCAGCGCCGAGTCCTCGAACGCCGGCAGCGAGACCGTGACCGGCTCGGCGCCCGTGCCCGCCAGCTGCTCGAACACGGTGGGCCGCGGCTGCCAGCGCAGCGGGTCGGTCAGGGGGTCCCAGCCGCCCAGCTGGTTGATCACCGTGTCCCGCTCCGGATCCAGCACGTCGTAGCCCACCAGCCCGTGCCGGCCCGGTTCCAGGCCCGTGCCCAGGCTGGACAGGGACGCAGCGGTGGTGGTCGGGAACGCCGACTGCAGCGTGGCGGAGTCCCGCTCCAGCACGGAGCGCAGGAACGGGGCATGCCCGCCGTAGCGCTTGAGCACAGCCTTGCCGAGGCCGTCCACCATGACGACGGCGACGCGGCGGGTGCGCGGCAGGGACAGCGCGTTGGCGAAGCCGGGGACACCGAGGGCCGCCGCGGCCGAGGTCAGCACGCCGGCCAGTGACCGCCCGGCGTAGTCGGGGCCCGCCGGGACCGGTGGGGTCTGCGTCACCGTCCGGTCAGCTCCCCTGGGGCTCGATGGTGGCCCGGCGCAGGTCCCGGTAGAAGGCCAGGGCGGCGTCGACGGCCCGCTGGCCCTCCGCCTCGGCGGCGACCCGGAGCACCAGGTCCTCCCGGGCCGTGGTGCCGGTGTAGCCGTGGTCCGCGTCGCAGTTCGGGTCCGCGCAGGCGGCCGGCTCCAGGTCGATGCGCTGGCCCCCGGCCCAGGTCACCGCGAGGGTCACCTCCGCCACCGGGTCGCCACGGCGGAAGTGCTGTGGCTGGGGATGGACCGTGGTGGCCACCACGGAGTCGATCCGGCGCACGGGGACCACCTCCGTGGAGACCTGCGCCATCACCTGTTCACCGGCATCGTCCAGGGCGTGGTCGTCCAGGTGCAGGGCCGCCAGGACGTCACCGGCCAGGGCGAGCACCGTGATGTGCCGGTGGACCTCGTCGTAGTCGAAGTGCGTGTCCACGTGCACGAGGTGCGAGGTGACCGTGCGGCCGTCCAGCACGGAGTCCAGCACGTCCGCCACCAGTTCGGGGTAGAAACCGGCCCGCTCGAGGTCGGCGCCCAGGTTCGGGGCGGGAGGCTGGCCCGGGGTGTGGTGACCGGAGGGCTGCTGTCCGGAGCCGGGATTCCTGCGCAGTGGAGTCATGCCTCCCATGCTATCGGCCGGGGCCGGGCCTCAGCCCCGCATGGCACGGCGCGCGGAGTCCGTGCGCTGGGCGGCGTTGGCCACGTCCACCTCCGCGGACAGCACCGTGACGCCGCGGTCGGAGGCCAGCACGGGGTTGAACCTGATCCGGGCGACCTGCGGGTGGTCGTCCTTCAGGGCGGCGGTGCGGGCCAGCAGGTCCTGCAGGGCGGCCGCGTCCACGGACGGCAGGCCCCCGTAGCCGAACAGCTTGGCCGCGGCGCGCGGGGCCCGGATCATGCGCGCGAGGTCCTGGTCGGTCAGCGGGGGCACGAGGTGCACCCAGTCGTCGAGCAGGTCCACGGTGTCCCCCGCGATGCCAAAGGACACCACGGGCCCCAGCAGGGGGTCCTCGAGGGCGGAGATGACGCAGGCCTGCCCCGAGGGGGCCATCGACTGCACCTCCAGGCTGGGGCTGCCGTAGGGCTCGAGGATGCTGCGCATCTGCGCCACGTTGCGCCGCAGGGAGGCGGCGTCCACGATGTTGAGCCGGACGCCGCTGAGGTCCAGGCGGTGGCGCAGGTAGGAGTCCACCGCCTTGACGGCCACCGGCCAGCCCAGCCGGTCCGCGGCGGCCACGGCCTCGTCCTCGGTGGTGAACCGCTCCGAGGCGAGCACCTCGATCCCGTAGCACCCCAGCAGCTCGCGGGTCTCGTCCGCACAGAGCCGGACGAGATCCGTCCCGGTGGCCCGCGCGGTCCAGCCCTCGAGCAGGTCCTCGGCCCGGTTGCGGTCCACCCCCTGCGGTTCCACGGCGATCCCCGCCTCGGCCTGGCGCCAGTCCCGGTAGCGCACGAGCCGGGAGAGCACGCGAGCGGCCTGCTCCGGGGAGGAGAACACGGGCAACCCGCGCTGCAGGCCGCCGTCCTCGACCGCGGGGGTGGCCCCGCGCAGGGTCGCGGCCTGGTAGTCGGGGTCCAGCACGCCGGTGAACGAGGCCAGCACGGGGATCCCGGATCCCTGCGCCGCCTCCTCGACGACGCCCGCGAGCCGGTCCGCGTCACCGGGCTGCTGGTGCATCCCGGTCTGCGGGACCACCAGCACGGCGTCCACGGTGCCCGACGCCACGGCGCGGCGCACGGTCTCCCCCAGGGCCCGTTCGGCGTCCTCGACGCGGTGCTCGGCGTCCAGGCCGGGCACGTCCAGGGTGCTGGTGACCGTGAGCCCGTGCCGTTCCGCGGCGTCCGTCACCACCCGGTTCAGGGCCAGCGAGTTCCCCACCACCCCCACGCGGCCACCGGCCGGCAACGGCTGGCAGGCCATCGCCTGCAACAGGTCCATCAGGTCGTCGTGGTTGTCCACCTGGATGACGCCGGTCTGGTCCAGCATGGAGTCCACGGCGCCGGCCGGCGCCTGTGTGGTGCGCGTCTCGTGGCCGGGAGGGAGCCGGCGGCCCATCACGTCCGAGCGGGCCACGACCACCGGTTTGGACCGGGACAGCCGGCGGGCGATCCGGGAGAACTTGCGCGGGTTGCCGAAGGACTCCAGGTAGACGCCCACGGCCGCGGTGGCCGGATCGTCCTCGAAATACTGCATCGCGTCGTTGCCGGAGACGTCCGCGCGGTTGCCGGCGGAGATCATCGAGGACAGGCCGATGCCGCGCCGGTGGGCCGCGGCGAACAGGGTGGCCCCGATCGCGGCCGACTGCGAGAACAGCCCCACGGACCCGCGTGCGGGCAGGAACGGGGCCACCGAGGCGTTGAGCGAGACCTGCGGGTGGGTGTTGACGATCCCCGCCGACGCCGGCCCGATCACCCGCATGCCGTTGGCACGGGCCTGCCGGACCAGTTCGCGCTGACGCGCCAGGCCCTCCCGGCCGGCGTCGGCGTAACCGGTGGTGACCACCAGCAGGCCCTTGACGCCGTGCCGGGCGCAGTCCTCGACCACCCCCGCCACCTCGTCCACCGGTACCGCCACCACGGCCAGGTCCACCGGGCCGGGGACCTCGGACAGCGTGGCCCGCGAGATCATCCCGGCCAGCTCCAGGGCCTCCCGGTTGATGCCGTAGACCGGCCCGGTGTACCCGCCCTCGATGATGTTCTCCAGCAGGGCGAACCCCACCGATCCCCACTGCCGGCTGGCCCCGATCACGGCCACCGAGTCCGGGGCCAGCAGCTCGGCCACGGAGCGGGCCTCGGCGCGGTGCTCCCGGGACTCCATGACGGCCCGGACCTTGGCCGTGGGGTCGACCGAGAACTCGACCGCCACCACGCCGTCGTCGAACCGGCGGGAGATCTCGAAACCGGAGTCCTGGAACACCGAGAGCATCTTGCGGTTCTCCGGCAGCACCTCGGCGGTGAACCGGCGGATGCCGTTCTCCCGGGCCGCCACCGCGAGGTGCTCCATGAGGATCGAGCCGATGCCCTTGCCCTGGGAGGCGTCCGAGATGTTGAACGCCACCTCCGCCTCCGTCGGGTCGTCGAGCCGGTCGTACCGGCCCACGCCCAGGATCTCACTGCCGCGCAGCACCACCAGGCCCACCCGGTCCCGGTAGTCCACGTGGGTGAAGCGTTCGAGCTCCTTCTTCGTCAGCGAGGACTTGAAGGTGAAGAAGCGCAGGTAGATGGAGCTCTGCGACTGCCCCTCGTGCATGCGCAGGAGGGCGGCCGCGTCGTCCGGGCTGATCGGGCGCAAGTGGGCCGTGGTGCCGTCCCTCAGGACGACATCGGCTTCCCAGTGGGCCGGATATTCGGAGGTTCTCGGGGTGTCACCCATAGGATCACAGTAGACAATTCCCGTCCCGCACGCCTTTCCCGCGAGGACCCACCCCCACAAGGACATCCGCAGACCCCATGGCCCGAACCCCCAAGAAGACCTCCGCACCGGCCGCCCAGGCCATCCCCCTGGAGCAGGAGAACATCGTCGACATCGACGTCTCGTCGGAGATGGAGACCTCGTTCCTGGAGTACGCCTACTCGGTGATCTACTCCCGTGCGCTGCCGGACGCCCGGGACGGGCTCAAGCCCGTGCAGCGGCGCATCCTGTACATGATGAGCCAGATGGGCCTGCGCCCCGAGCGCGGGCACGTGAAGTCCGCCCGCGTGGTGGGCGAGGTGATGGGCAAGCTGCACCCGCACGGCGATGCCGCGATCTACGACGCCATGGTGCGCCTGGCCCAGTCGTTCTCGCTGCGCCTGCCGCTGGTGGATGGGCACGGCAACTTCGGCTCCCTCGACGACGGCCCGGCGGCCCCGCGCTACACCGAGGCGCGGATGGCGCCGGCCGCCCTGGCCATGACCACCTCGCTCGACGAGGACGTCGTGGACTTCATCCCGAACTACGACAACCAATTCCTGCAGCCGGCCGTGCTCCCGGCGGCGTTCCCCAACCTGCTGGTCAACGGCGCCTCCGGCATCGCCGTCGGGATGGCCACCAACATGGCCCCGCACAACCTGCGGGAGGTCGTGGCGGCCGCCCGGCACCTGATCGACCACCCGGAGGCCACGCTCGAGGACCTGATGCGGCACGTGCCCGGCCCCGACCTGCCCTCGGGCGGGCGGATCGTCGGGCTGGACGGCGTGCGCGACGCGTACGCCGGTGGCCGGGGCTCGTTCAAGATGCGGGCGAAGGTCGCCGTCGAGCAGGTCTCGGCGCGCAAGACCGGGCTCGTCGTCACCGAGCTGCCCTACGGCGTCGGGCCGGAGAAGGTGATCGAGAAGATCAAGGACGCGGTCAACGCCAAGAAGCTGACCGGCATCGCGGACGTCCTGGACCTCACCGACCGGCGGAACGGCCTCAAGCTCGTCATCGAGCTGAAGTCGGGGTTCAACCCGCAGGGCGTGCTCGCCCAGCTGTACAAGGTCACGCCGCTGGAGGAGTCCTTCGGCATCAACAACGTGGCCCTCGTGGACGGTCAGCCGCGCACCCTGGGCTTGCGGGAGCTGCTCCAGGTCTACGTGGACCACCGGATCGACGTGGTGCGCCGGCGAACCGCGCACCGGCTGGGCCGGAAGAAGGACCGCCTGCACCTCGTGGAGGGCCTGCTGCTGGCCCTGGTGGACATCGACGAGGTCATCCAGATCATCCGCACCTCGGACGACACCGGCGCGGCACGCGAGCGGCTGATGGGGGTCTTCGACCTCACGGAGGTCCAGGCCAACCACATCCTCGAGCTGCGGCTGCGCCAGCTCACCAAGTTCTCGCGCCTCGAGCTCGAGGCCGAGCAGGACGAGCTGCGCCGGGCGATCGCCGAGCTCGAAGCCATCCTGGGTTCCGACGCCCGGTTGCGCGAGGTGGTCTCCACGGAACTGCAGGAGGTCGCGGACGAGTACGGCGACGACCGGCGCACGGTCCTGCTGGAGTCCGAGAACATCGCGGCCCCCGCCCCGGACGCCGGTGCCACCCGTGCGGCCCCCGCGGCCCGGGGTGGCGCCGGGGCCGAGACGCTGATGGTCGCCGACACCCCGTGCCTGGTCGTGCTCACGACCTCCGGACAGCTGGCCCGCACCGCCGACGCCACGCCGTTGGTCCCCGGCGGCCGGCGCCAGCGCCACGACGCCTACCGCTCGGTGGTGGCCACCACCGCCCGCGGGGAGATCGGCGCGCTGACCTCCACCGGGCGGCTCCAGCGCGTGCAGGTCGTGGACATCCCGGTGCTGCCGGACGCCACGCCCACGCCGAACCTCGGCGCGGGCGTGAAGGTCAAGGACTTCCTGACCCTGCAGCGCGGGGAGTCCCTCGTGGCCCTGGTGCCCCTGGACACCGTGCTGGCGCTGGGCACCCGCCACGGCGTGGTCAAGCGGGTCAATCCGGACTGGCCCCTGAACCGGGACGAGTTCGAGGCCATCACGCTCAAGGACGGCGATGAGGTCATCGGGGCCGGACCGGCGCCCGCGGACGAGGACCAGGTGGTGTTCGTCACCCGCGCCGGACAGCTGCTGCGCTACGCGGCCTCCCTCGTGCGCCCGCAGGGCCGCACGGCCGGGGGCATGGCCGGGATCAAGCTGGGCGCGGGCGATGCGGCGATCGCCTTCGCGGCCGTGCCCGCCGCGGCCGCCGCCGAGGACGCCTCCGGATCCTCGCGGGCCGTCGTGGTGACCGTGACCGCCGGGGACGAGACGCTGCCCGGGACGGCGGCCGGCTCGGTCAAGCGCACCCCGCTGGCCGTCTACCCTGCCAAGGGGCGGGCCACCGGAGGCGTCCGCGCGCACCGACTGCTCAAGGGCGAGACGTCCCTGGCCCTGGCCTGGGCCGGCGAGGGACCGGCCCTGGCGGCCTCCGCCTCCGGGGTGGCCCGGGCCCTGCCGGCCGAGGACGGCGCACGGGACGGGTCCGGCGTCGTGATGGACCAGCCGATCGAGGCGGTC
>DATBUG010000478.1:0-6435 GCA_036516315.1 Citricoccus sp. | reverse complement strand
CTACGAGGGATCCTGGCGCAAGGTGGGCGCCGTCTGAGCGGTCCCGTTCCCCCCGCAGGACCACGACGGCCCCGCGACCTGTTCGGGTCGCGGGGCCGTCGCGTGCGGTCTGACCGACCGCGGGCCACCCGGGGCTGCCCGGCGGTCGCTTCCGGGGTCAGCCGCAGGCGGCGCAGTAGGCCAGCCGCGCCAGCTCACGGGAGATGTTCCGCGCCGTCGCGCACACCGGGGGGATGAGCTGCTGGGAGGTGAACCGGTCCTTCTGGACGGTGATCCCGGCCGCGGCGATGACCTTGCCCTGCGCGTCCGTGATCGGTGCCGCGATGGCCATCACGCCCGTGGCGATCTGGTCGTAGGCCACGGCGACCCCGCGCTGGCGGATCTCCGCCAGCAACTGGCGCAGCTCGTACGGGTCGGTGACGGTGAACGGGGAGTAGGACGCCAGCGGCCGCTCCAGGGCCAGGCCCTGTTCGTAGGGGTCGGCCGCCGCGAGCAGGACGCGGCCGGTGGCGGTGGCGTGGCGCGGCCACCGGCCGCCGAAGCGGCTGTCCACCTCGGCGCCGCCGGGGGCCTTGAGTGATTCCAGGTACAGGACGTCGTGGCCCACCGAGACCGACAGGTGCACGTTGGCGCGGGTCGCGTGGTGCAGCCCGTGCAGGTAGGGGTAGGCCGCGGACTTCAGCGCGAGCCGGTGCTGGGCCAGGGAGCCGAGCTCCAGGATCTTCAGCCCCACCGTGTACTGCCCGCTGGGCTGGCGTTCCAGGGCACCCCAGTCGCTGAGCTCGCCGACGAGCCGGTGTGCCGTGGGCAGGGTCAACCCCGCCCGCCGTGAGATCTCGCTCAGGGTCAGGCTGTCATGGCGATCGGAGAACGCGTCGAGGATCGCCAGGACGCGGCCGGCCGCCGTCATCTTCTCGGTCACCGCGGCAGTCATGCTGCCACCACCGTGTTCCACATCACGTCATTATCCCCAATCAATAACTATCTCGATAGGTACTAGCGACGCCCCGCGGGCTGGGCCTCGGGAGGCCGGCCCGCCGGCTTCCGGTTCCGCCGGGCGCCGACGAGGACCGGCACCACGGCCCGGATGGATCCGCCGCGGACCACCCCGCGCAGGGTGCCCCACGCGAAGGCGGCGTTCTCCAGCACCCGCAGCCCCACGAGAACCAGATCGGCCGGGTGGCGCAGCCGCAGTGCCGCGTCCAGCACCACGGCGCGCAGCAGCAGGCGCCGGACCGTGGCGGAGGCCGGCGCCGTCAGGAGCAGGGGCCAGAACCAGTAGCGGCAGACCAGCCCAGCGCTCTGCTCCAGGTTGGCCCGGGTCCCGGCGGCGGCCAGGCGCAGCACCGTCCGGAACGGCAGGCCCAGCGGCGCCAGGCGGCGGTGCAGGCGCACGAGGGTGACGGCGTGCACGCCCGGCGTGACCAGGGCGGCCCAGGGGGCCGGTGCGAGCAGGCTCACGGCGACGGCCAGGCCGGCCGCCGTGTACCGGGCCGGGGCCAGGTACGCACCGTGCCGCCGGGCCAGGGGGCCGGCACTCTCCCCGTAGCCGGCGTGCTGGTCCCACCACGGGCGTAGGCCCGGCCGGCTCGCGTGCCGGACCGTCACCTCGGGGACGTAGCGGACCCACCAGCCGCGGTCCGTCAGCCGCCAGGCCAGGTCCACGTCCTCCCCGACGCGCAGGGCGTCGTCGAAACCGTCCAGGAGCACCTGGGTGCGCCCCACCCAGCAGGCCGTGGGGACGTAGGACACCGGCCGGCCCGGGCCGGCCAGTCCGCCGGCCGGCCCGAGGTCCAGGGCGCCCCATCGCTGGTCGTAGCGGATGACGGGGTGGGCCGCCGGCGCCGTCGCGGCGAGGACCCGGGGCGCGGCGACGGCCACGCGGGGATCGGCCAGCTCGCCGAGCAGACGCGCCAGGTCCTCGACGCCGAGCGTCACATCGGAGTCCACCAGCGCCACGTAGGGGGTGGTCGCGGCGGCGAGCCCGGCCGAGCGCGCACCGGCCGGCCCCCGGTTCACCGGCAACCGCAGCAGTCCGGCGCCGTGGGTCCGGCATGCCCGGTCGATGCCCGCGGGGTCGGCCGAGGCGTCGTCGACGACCAGGACGCGGGGCCCGGGGGAGGACGACTGGCCGGCCAGGGTGAGCCGCTGGAGCAACCGGCCCAGGGGGCCCGGGCGGTCGCGCACGGGGATGACGACCGTGAGCTCGGACAGGTCCGGGGATCCGGCCCCGTCCCGGGGACAGGGCACGGCGGCGTCCAGCTCCATCAGTCGGCGGACCAGGTGCGCGTCGGCGTGCCGGCCCACCTGCACCTGATCGTGCTCCAGCACGACGTGGACGGCCGGGGCGGTGCGGACCACGGCAGGCCGCAGGGACGATTCCAGGACTCCGCCGGGATGACGCCGTGCCGTCAGGCGTACCCGGAACCCGTCCGGCAGGGGTGTGGTGGGAGGTGCGGGCAGCGTCCTCATGCCAGTCTCCCGTCCGGACCCACCCGGTCCCGGTCCAGCCGCTCCAGCACGGCCGAGCACAACCGGTCCAGCAGCAAGTCCCCGGCCCCGGCGCTCGCGGTGGTCGGGTCACCGAGCACGCCGTTGGGGGACACGGCGGCCACCCCGTGCTCGCGCAGGCTAGGCATCAGGACGCTAATTGGTTCGGTCCGGCCCGGTGCGCGGGCGCTGTGGTGCACCTGGTTCGGGCGCAACCGCAGCATCAGGGAGGTCTCGGTGTGTCCGGCGTGGGCATCGGACCCGGGCAGGTCCATCCCGGTCCAGGCGGCGTCCCGGCCCTCGGCGGCCAGCAGGGTACAGGCCTCGACCAGGGAGGGGACGTTGCCGCCGTGTCCGGTGACGAACCGGACACCGCGGGCCCACCGGGTGGCGGACCGCGCCAGTTCCACGAGGAAGCCCACGAGCTGGTCCCGGCCGATGGACACGGTCCCGGCGAAGCCCTCGTGCTCGCCGCTGCAGCCGTAGGGCACGAGCGGGCCGAGCACCCAGTCCGGCCCCAGCCCGGGGGCGAGGCGCCGGCAGACCTCCGCGGCGACCACGTTGTCCGTGCCCAGCGGCAGGTGCGGGCCGTGCTGCTCCACCGCGCCGATCGGCACGAGCAGCATCGGCGCGCCCGCCGCCTCGGCGGACGTGCGGGCCTCGAGCCCGACGCCTGCCGCGGGGATCCGCACCGACGGCCGGGCCGTCGCCACGCCGGTGGTCATAGCGAGAGGGCGAAGTCGTCCGGGATGACGAGGTGCTGGGGGCCGAGGTCGTGCACGGAACCGACGCCCATGCCGGTCAGGGACGCCTCGATGCCACCGCGCATCAGGTCCAGGACGTTCTCCACGCCGGCCACGCCGTTGGCGGCCAGACCCCACAGGTAAGCCCGGCCGATCATGACGGCCCGGGCACCGAGTGCGACGGCCTTCACCACGTCCGAGCCGCGGCGTACGCCGCCGTCCAGCAAGACCTCGACCTGGTCGCCCACGGCCTCGGCGATCGCCGGCAGCATGCGGATGGCGGCCGGGGTGCTGTCCAGGTTGTTGCCCCCGTGGTTGGACACCGAGATCGCGGTGGCGCCGGCGTCGACGGCGCGCCTGGCCTCCTCGACCTGCATGATCCCCTTGACCATGGTGGGCCCGCCCCACTCGCGGATGATCCACGCGATGTCCTCCCACGTGGGCGGCTGGGTCTGGAGCCACTCGCCGTAGGCGCCGAAGAAGGTGGGGCCGAGCTGGCCGGGGTCCACCAGGTTCGGCACGGTGAGGTCCGGGACGCCGCCGTTGGACAGGAAGGACGCCAGCCACCGGGGCTTGCCCACCACTGAGGGGGCCAGGCGCAGGGCCGAGCGCAGGTCGATCCGCTCGGGGATCTCCGGGCTGCCCCAGTCCCGGCCGACGGAGAAGGACCAGTCGGTGGTCAGGATCAGGCCCTTGGCTCCGGCCTGCCGGGCCCGGTCGAGCCGGCGGACCATGTCCTCGCGGGAACCGGTCCAGTAGACCTGGAAGAACAGGTCCGGATTGGCCGCCACGACCTCCTCGATGGGCTTGCTGGCGAAGGAGCTGAGCCCCACCGCCGTGCCCCGGTTGCGGGCGGCCTGGGCGACGGCGACCTCGCCGTCGGGGTGCACCGCCTGCACCCCGGTGGGGGAGATCATCACCGGCATGGACAGGTCCACGCCCATCACGGACGTGGCCATCTCGTGTCCCCGGGTCTGCCCGACCGTCACCGGCCGCAGGCCGAGACGGGAGAAGGCGGTGACGTTCTCCGTGACCGTCACGCCGGCCTCCGACCCGGCGAGCAGCGCCGAGTAGACGGGGGCCGGCAACCGCTTGCGGGCCCGCCGCTGGGCCTCGCTGACGGTCTCGAACCAGGGGTTCTTCGTCCAGGGGGTGGACAGCCGTGTTGCCATGGGTCTCCTGCTTTGGGTCTGGTGCGCGCTCAGCGCGTGGTGGGGGCCGGCTGGAATCCGGCGAGGGGACTCTCGGCGCAGGCCGAGACCGGCGGCGCCTCGGGGCGGCGCCGCTGCAGTTGCACGAGCACCGGTTCGTTGCGCGTGGCGAACGGCCGGGAGTGGTCCTGGCTGGCCGCCGGGATGGTGCGCTGCTGCTGCAGCGTGGACTCGCTGTGGCCGAGGACGCACTCGGGGTCGGGACCGTCCATGGGCAGGCCGGTGAAGAACTTGGCCGCCATGCACCCGCCGCGGCAGGCGTCGAAGAAGGCACACGACGAGCAGGCGCCGGCGGACTGGGGGCTGCGCAGCTCGCGGAACAGTCCGGACTCCCGCCAGACGCCGGCGAATCCGCCCTCGTGCAGGACGTTGCCGGCCAGGAACTCCTCGTGGATGGCGAACGGGCAGGCGTAGACGTCTCCGATCGGGTCGATCAGGCACACCACGCGGCCTGCTCCGCAGAGGTTGAGGCCGGGCAGGGGACCGCCCAGCGGGGCCAGGTGGAAGAACGAGTCCCCGGTGAGCACGTCCTCACCGTGGTCCACCAGCCAGTCGTAGAGCTGCTGTTGCTGCTCGGGCAGGACGTACAGTTCGTCCCAGACGTCCGCGCCCCGCCCGGAGGGCCGCAGCCTGGTCAGCCGGAGCGTGGCGCCGTAGCGGTCGGCGATCTCCTTGAACTCGTCCAGTTGGCCCACGTTCTGGCGGGTGACCACCACGGAGACCTTCGCGTCCCGGAAGCCGGCCTCGTGCAGGTTGGCCAGGGCGCGCAGCGCCGTGTCATAGGATCCCGGCCCGCGGATGTAGTCGTTGACCTCTGCGGTGGCGCCGTCGAGGGAGACCTGGACGTCCACGTAGTCCGTGGCTGCCAGCCGGCGGGCGTTCTCCGGGGTGATCCGCACGCCGTTGGTGGAGAACTTCACCCCCACCTGGTGGGCGACGGCGTAGTCGACCAGGTGCCAGAAGTCCGGCCGCACGGTCGGCTCCCCGCCGCCGATGTTGACGTAGAAGACGCCCATCCGCTGCAGCTCGTCGATCACCGCCTCGCACTGTTCGGTGGTCAGCTCCCGCGGGTCCCGCCGTCCCGAGGAGGACAGGCAGTGGGCGCAGGACAGGTTGCAGGCGTAGGTCAGCTCCCAGGTCAGGCAGATGGGGGCGTCGAGCCCCTGCTCGAAGTGGTCGACCAGCCGGTTGGCGGGCCGGTGGTCCAGGGCCGGAGCGGTCATGGGGTATCCCTTTCCTCGACCCCGCCCGCGGGCAGGGGGTGGTCGTTCAGCATGCGGATGCGCTGCAGGTGCGCCAGCACCTGCAGCAGCGGACCGCGCTCGCCGTCGGGCACCTCGGCCCGGTCCAGGCACTCCGCCACGGTCGCCGTCCCGTCCATCGACCGGACCACGTCGGCCAGCCTTGGGGACTTCAGGAACAGCAGCTTGCGGGTGCGGAAGTCGTAGAGCAGGGCACCGAATCGCTCGGGGCGGATCGAGACGCTGCGGGAGAGCCGGAGCCGGTCCGTGGTGCCCGGGATGGACGCCGCGTGGACCGGGGCGGTCATCAGTACACCCCGCACATGCCGTCGATCGAGACCTCCTCGATCAGTTCACCCACCACCTCGGCCTGGGCGTCGGCGGACTGCTGGGCGTGCTCCGGGGACTGGGGTGCCGTCGGGGATGCCATGGTTCTGCCTCTCTGGAACGGATGCTGGGATGGCGACGGGTCCGCGGGGACTCGAGGAGTGCTGCGGGTACCGGACCCCTATTGCCTATCGGGATAGGGCCGTCGCTCTGTCTCCGATGTTAGGAAGATCACATGCGCGCCCCAAGGGTGGCTTCCGTGTGATGGAAGTCCGCCGGTGAGCGCGGCGTCGCGGGGTGGCACGGGCCCGCCATCAGTTGTGCGAGGTGGGTGCCCAGCAGGACGGCCGTCGCCGCCGGCCCGCGGCTGGGGACGTCCGGGAGCACGGAGGTGTCCACGATCCTCAGGCTCTCGACGCCGTG
>DATBUG010000477.1:0-2158 GCA_036516315.1 Citricoccus sp. | reverse complement strand
CCCACGGCTACCCCCGCGGCCACCGGCGCAGGAGGCGCCGCCACCGCTGCCGGGCCCGCCGCGCACCGCGGCGTGGACACCCCCGCGGGCAACACCGCAGAGCGCACCGTGGACGGCGCCGTCGAGCGCAATCCGCGGCTGACCCCGGGGTGGACCGCCGCGGTCGTGGTGCTGACCGTGGCCGGGATCCTGCTGACCATGAACCAGGTCTTCTTCTGGAACCTGGGCGGGCTTGCGGTGCTGACGAACTCGTTCCTGTACCTGCTGGTGGCCTGCTTCGTGCCGGTGGTCTTCATCGTCACCCCGCTGCGCAAGCCGGCGGATGCCACGGTGACCTCGGCACTGCCGGGTCCTGGGGGTCCTGAGCGTCCTGCGCGTCGCGGCGTGCCCTGGTACGACGTCGCCCTGATCGCGCTCACGCTCACCGTCTGCGGGTACTTCGCCGCCCACGGCGTGCAGATCAAGGAGTTCGGCTGGGAGTACGTGGCCCCGCCGTCGGCCACGGTGCTGTCCGTGGTGTTCTGGGCGTTGATCCTGGAGGTGCTGCGGCGCAGCGCCGGCTGGGTGGTGGCCGTCGTCGCCCTGGCGTTCTCCCTCTACCCCGTGGTGGCCGGGGTCATCCCGCTGTCCTTCCTGCAGGGCATCGAGTACGACGTCACCACCCTCGCCCAGGTCCACGCCATGGGGCCGGAGTCCATCCTCGGCCTGCCGCTGCAGACGGCCGGGTCCATCCTGGTGGGCTTCCTGCTGTTCGGCGTGGTGCTGCAGCACACCGGTGGTGCCACGTTCTTCCACGACCTCTCGACCGCCCTGTTCGGCCGGTACCGCGGCGGTTCGGCCAAGGTCTCCGTGGCCAGCTCGGCGGCCATGGGCATGATGAGCGGCTCGGCGGTGTCCAACGTGCTGACCACCGGCCCGCTGACCATCCCGGCCATGAAGAAGTCCGGGTTCAGCGCCCGCATGGCCGGGGCCGTGGAGGCCACCGCGTCCTCCGGCGGGTCCATCACCCCGCCGATCATGGGCACCGCGGCCTTCCTCATGGTGTCCTTCGTCGGCGTGCCGTACACGACCATCCTGGTGGCCGCGACCATCCCGGCCCTGCTGTACTTCCTGGGGATCTTCCTGCAGATCGACGGCTACGCCGCGCGGAACGGGCTGCGCGGCACCCCGCGCGAGCTCATCCCCCGGCTCTCCCAGGCGCTGCTCGCCGGCTGGCCCTACATCGCCACGCTCGGCCTGCTCACCGTCATGCTCTTCACCGCCGGCTCCGAGTCCCAGGTCCCGTTCTGGGTCGTCGGCGTGCTGCTGGTGATCGCGGCCCTCACCCCCAGCGTCCGCTTCGGCCCGCGGCAGTGGCTGGAGATGCTGGTGGACGTCGGCAAGACCCTGAGCCAGATCGTCGGCATCATCGCCGGCGTGGGGCTCATCCTCGGCGGGCTCTCCGCCACCGGCGTGGCCCTGTCCCTGTCCCGGGACCTCGTCGCCCTGGTGGGCGAGAACGCGGTGCTGATCCTCATCGCCGGAGCCGTGGTGTGCTTCGTGCTCGGCATGGGGCTGACCATCTCGGCCGCCTACGTCTTCCTGGCCATCGTCATGGTCCCGGCCGTCACGGCGCTGGGCATCGACCCGATCGCCGCGCACCTGTTCGTCATCTACTGGGCCTCGGTCTCCTACATCACCCCGCCGGTGGGGCTGGCCGCCTTCGCCGCCGCCGGCATCTCCAAGGCCTCCCCCATGGCCACCTGCGTGGAGGCCATGAAGCTCGGGGCGGTCAAGTACATCGTCCCGTTCGGCTTCGCGCTCAACCCGGCGCTCGTGGCCCAGGACAGCCCCGGCCGGATCCTGCTGGCCCTCGGCTTCAGCTTGGTGGCGGTCTACGCGCTGGCCGGGGCGATCAGCGGGTGGCTGACCTTCGTGGAACGCCGGGTGCCCGTGGTGCTGCGGGCGGTGCTGGCCGCCGGCGGGTTCATGCTGTTCCTGCCCGGGCTCCCCGTCTGCCTGACCGGCCTAGCACTCGTCGCCGGGGCGACGGCGGCCACCCGCTGGCTGGGCCGGCCGGCGGAGGAAGTGGTCCCGGTGAGGTGACTCCCCGCGGCCGGTGCTCCGCGCTCGGCCCGCCCGGTGTCAGCGCTAGGACGGCCTTGGTCAGGCCGCGGTG
>DATBUG010000476.1:0-4665 GCA_036516315.1 Citricoccus sp. | reverse complement strand
CGGCCGGACGGCTCGAAGGACACCGGGATGCCGACCATGCGGATGGTCTTCTCCTTCGAGGAGACCGGATCCGGATCCCGCCTCACCACCACCACCCACTTCGACTCCGCCGAGCAGCTCGACCAACTGCTGGGGATGGGGATGGAGGAGGGCACCCTGTCCGCGATGAGCCAGATCGACACCGTGCTGGCCGACCTGCGCGCCTTCGCCGCCGACCTGCCGGTGCAGACCCAGCTGCTCGGCCGCGACCAGGCCCGCCTGAGCCGGGTCATTCGCGGCACCGCAGACCAGGTCTGGCGCGCCCACCACGACCCCGGCCTGCTGCGGCGCTGGCAGCTGGGTCCGGACGGCTGGTCCATGCCGGTCTGCGAGGTGGCCACCGGCGCGGGCGGCACCTACCGGTACGAATGGGAACAGGACGGGGGCCAGAACCGGTTCGGGTTCACCGGCGAGGTCCTGGAGTACGAACCGCCGCACCGGGAGGTCACCGCCGAGTCCATGATCGGCCAGGACGGCCCGCCCGTCATCAACGAGCTCACCCTCACGGAGGTGGAGGGCGGCACCCTGCTGTCCGTGCTGATGACCTTCCCCGAGGGGCAGCGAGAGGACATCCTCGGTACCGGGATGGCCGACGGCATGGAGGCCAGCTACGCCCGGCTGGAGCAGGAGGTGCTGACCGCGGCCTAAGCTCGGAGGGTGGCTGACATCCAGACGAGTGACCTGCACACCACCGCCATCGGCGACCGCGGCGACCGCGTGGTCTTCCTGCACGGCCTGTTCGGGCGCGGCAAGAACTTCACGCGGATCGCCAAGGACCTCGCACCGGACTACCGGAGCCTGTTGGTGGATCTGCCCAACCACGGCCAGTCCGCCTGGACCGACGTGGTGGACTACCGCCAGATGGCGGACTCCCTGGCCGAGACCCTCCGCGGCGACTTCGCCGCGGAGGGTCCGGTCGCCGTCGTCGGCCACTCCATGGGCGGCAAGGCCGCCATGGTGCTGGCCCTGCGCCACCCGGAGCTCGTCTCCCGGCTGGTCGTCGTGGACATCGCCCCGACCCAGGCGGGCGGGAGCGAGGGGGAGTTCGCCCACCTGCTGGACAGCCTCGCCGGCGTGGACCTGGCCACCCTGCAGCGGCGTTCGGATGCGGACGAGGCCTTGCAGGAGCCCATTCCGTGGGACACCACGCGGTTGTTCCTGCTCCAGAACCTGCGCAACGGCCCGGACGGGTTCCACTGGGAGCCGAACCTGGACCTGCTGCGCGCCAGCCTGGACGCGATCGGTGGCTTCCCGGACACCGGGGAGGCCGTCTACGACGCTCCGGTGCTGTGGGTGGCCGGTGGGCGATCGGACTACGTGCGGGACGACTACGCCCCCCGGATGCGCGAACTCTTCCCCCGGACCCAGCGCGTGACGATCCGCGAGGCGGGGCACTGGGTGCACTCCCAGGAGCCGGAGAAGTTCACCGCCGTGCTGCGCGGGTTCCTGGACCACACCGCGGACTGACGGCCCGGCCCGGGCCTAACGTGTCCGTGGCCGGCGCTACGGTGGGCCCATCCACCGGAAGAGCACACACCCACCGAGGTCGTCATGACCACCCTCACCACCACCGACACCACCACCACGGCCGCCCCGCAGAGTCCCCGCACCGCCGGTGCCCCCACGGACGTGACCACCGGGCTGCCGACGACGGCGGACTACCGGTCAGAGGACGTGTTCACCAGCCGTGGGGCCAGCTACGAGACGTTGGCCGCCGTGGCCACCCGGCTGGCCATGCTGGCCGTGGACGACACCCTGAACGACCCGTCCGAGGAACGCACGCTCGAGCGCACCACGCTGGTCGAGCACCTGCTGCGGTTCGCCAATGCCCACGGCTCCACGCGGCCGGCCGCGGCCGTACGGCAGGCCCTGGCCAGCATGCTCTTCGCCCAGGAGCGTCCCGGCGCCCCGGCGCTGTCCATCCTCGAGGAGCTCAGCCTGGCCACGGCGCACACCCAGTGACGTGCGCCGATCCGGAATAGCGCCCGCCGGCGCGTGGTTGCGCCCGGTATGCGAGCGATGACCTATGCACAGTACGGAGACAACAGCGTCCTGCAGATGAACGACCTGCCCCGGCCCAAGGTCGGCCCCGGACAGATCCTGATCCGGGTGCGCCGCGCCTCGGTCAACCCCGTGGACTGGAAGGTGATGTCCGGTGGCCTGGACGCGATGATGGACGCCCACTTCCCCGTGGTCCCCGGGTGGGACGTGGCCGGCGTCGTCGAGGAGGTCGGCCCGGACACCCCCGAGTTCCGCCCCGGTGAGCGGGTGGCCGCCTACGCCCGCAAGATGGTGGTCTCCGGCGGTACCTTCGCCGAGTACGTGACCGTGCCGGCCGAGTTCGCCGCCGCGGTGCCGGACGCCGTCTCGGATGACGTCGCCGCCGCGCTGCCGCTGACCGGCCTGACGGCCCGCCGCGCGGTCGACGCTCTGGCCCCGGCACCGGGGGAGACCGTGCTGATCCACGCCGCCTCCGGGGGCGTCGGCCACCTGGCCTCACAGCTCGCGGTCGCCACCGGCGCCCGCGTGATCGGCACGGCCTCGCCGGCCAATGCCGCCAAGCTCGAGGCGGTCGGGGTGGAACCCGTGGACTACGGGGACGGCCTGGGCGAGAGGGTGCGGGAGCTGGCACCGGACGGCGTGGACGCCGTCGCCGACTTCGCCGGGGCCGAGGGGGTCCTGGACGCCACCCTGGCCGTGCTGAGCGCCGGCGGGCGGCACGTGTCCATCGCGGATCCGGCCGTCGAGGAGCACGGTGGGCGCTGGCTGTGGGTGCGCCCGGACGGGGAGGGCCTGGCCCGGTTGCTCGAGCAGGTCGCCGACGGGCGGCTGACCCTGGACATCGACCGGGTCCTGCCGCTGGGCGAGGTGGCCGAGGGCTTCCGCCTCAGCCAGTCCGGTGAAGCCCGCGGGAAGATCGTCATTGACGTCGAGCGCTGAGCGCCCGGCCGGACCCCGCGGTCCGGAATGCTCCGGATGGTGGGGCCGGCACGGGGCGGTCAGCGGCTCAGAGCTCGACCGTGGGGTTGTCCCCGGGTCGTGCGGGGTGGCCCGTGACCTTGCCGCGGACCATCTCGACGGCCGTGGCCACCACGCCCGGGGAGTCCCAGTACTCCGCGGTGTCCGGCTCGACCCGCAGCAGCACGATCTGCGGGTCGTCCGGCGAGGCGTCACCGTAGAACGACTCGGTGGCCTTGCTCCAGTACCGCTGCTGGCGCTCGGTGTCCCGCACCACGCTGGCGGTGCCGGACACCGAGGCCCAGAAGCCCTTCTCCGCCACCGTCACGTTGACCGGCTGGCCCCCGGAGGTGTCCCCGATCTTGGGGGTGCTGAGGCGGGTGAGGAACCACAGCGCGTGGTCCTCGTCGACCTCCTGGAGCGCCATGGGTCGGCTGTGGATCCGGCCGTCGTGGATCGTGGACAGCATGCAGACGCCGGTGTCCTCGAGCTTCGCCAGCAGGGTCTTGACGGGGTCCTTCGGGCTCATCTGGTCTCCTTCGGTTGACCGGGGTGTCCCTGCAGTCCAACAGATCCGCACCGGGGTTGACCAGGGGCGGCTCCACAACGCCCAGCCACTTGCCAGCCACGGGCCGGTGCCGCCGCGGCGGGCAGCCGGTTACGGTGAGGACATGACGCAGCACCCCGAACAGCCTCGCCCCGCCGTCGACCGGTCCGCCGATCCGTCCGGCGGCTCGTCCGCCGGGCCCCGCCACGTCTCGCCCCTGGGCCTGGCCCTTCCGGACGGTGCCGGCCGGCGCGTCCTGGTCACCGGCGCCACCGGGTACGTGGGCGGGCGGCTGGTCCCCGAGCTGCTGGCCGCCGGGTTCACCGTCCGGGCCACCGCCCGGCACGTCGAGAACCTCTCCTCCCGGGACTGGTACGACGCCGTGGAGCGGGTCCAGGCGGACCTGCAGGAGCCCGGGGAGGTCCGCGAGGCCATGCGGGACGTCCACACCGTGCTGTACCTGGTCCACTCGATGGGCTCGGGGGACGACTTCATCGAGCGCGAGCGCCGCATCGCCGAGACGGTGGCCCAGGCCGCCGCGGACGCCGGGGTGCAGCAGCTGGTCTTCCTGGGCGGGCTGCACCCGGACAAGCCGCTCGACGAGCTCTCCGAGCACATGCGCTCGCGCGAGCAGGTCGCCCGGATCCTGCTGGACGGGCCCGTCCCGGCCCTCGTCTTCGAGGCCGGTGTCATCATCGGCTCCGGATCGGTGTCCTTCGAGATGATCCGGCACCTCACGGAGCGGTTGCCGGTCATGCCGGGACCGCAGTGGCTGGACAACCGCATCGAGCCGATCGCCATCCGGGACGTGCTGTACTACCTGGCCCATGCCTCCGCCCTGCCGGAACCGGTGAACCGGGCCTTCGACATCGGCTGCGGGACCAGTCAGCCGTTCAAGACGATGATGACCGACTACGCCGAGGTGGCCGGGCTCTCCCGGCGCAGGGTCTTCGCCACCCCGCTGCCGGCGCCGCGGCTGTCCGGGTTCTGGATCGGCATCGTCACCCCGATCCCGCGGGGGATCGCCATGCCGCTGGCGGCCTCCATGGCAGAGGACGCGGTGAGCGAGGAACACGACATCGAGGCGCTGATCCCGGACCCGCCCGGTGGCCTGACCCCCT
>DATBUG010000475.1:0-1971 GCA_036516315.1 Citricoccus sp. | reverse complement strand
TGGACTCTCCGCTGCCGTGCACCCCGGCCGGGTGCGTGGAGCTGCTGCGCCACCACGGGATCGACCTGGCCGGCCGGCGCGTGCTGGTCATCGGCCGGGGTGTCACGATCGGCCGCCCCGCAGGATTGGTCCTCACCCGCCGTGAGGTCAACGCCACGGTGGTGCTCGCCCACACCGGCACCACGGACCTCCGGGCCGAGATCCGTGCCGCGGACGTCATCATCGCCGCGGCCGGCTCGGCGCACATGGTCCGGGCGGCAGACGTGAGACCGGGGGCGGTTGTCCTGGACGTCGGCGTCTCACAGGAGACGGGAGGGGACGGCCGCACCCGCACCGTGGGGGACGTGGAACCGGCCGTCGCCGACGTCGCCTCCTGGGTCTCGCCCCATCCCGGCGGTGTCGGTCCCATGACCCGGGTCATGCTGGTCGCCAACGTCGTCGAGGCCGCCGAGCGCCAGGCCGCGGCGCGTGGCCAGGGCCCGGCCGGGGACGCGCTCCCCGTGGCGGTCGGGTCCTGACGGCCGGCCCCGGAGAACCGGGGCCGACCGCAGGGCTCAGGAGTCCAGGCCCCCGTCGGAGGGGCGCCCGGCCTGGGCGAGCGCGGCGTCCCGCTGGGCCGTGGCCTCGGCCTCGTGCGGATTGGCGACGTCGTCCCCGCCCTCGACGACGGGGGTGCCGTGGGTGTGGAAGGTGGAGATGGTCTTCATGCCCCACGCCTGGCCCTTGGCGCGCTCGGCCTGGGTCCAGCCGATCGGCTTCCAGTCCGGGGCCAGGATGAGGCGCGAGCCCTGGTTGGCCAGTTCGATGCGGTTGCCGCCCGGTTCCCACACGTACAGGAAGAAGCCCTGCTGGATGGCGTGCTTGTACGGGCCGTACTCGATGTAGATGCCGTTCTCCAGGAAGATGTCTGCGGCCTTGAGGATGTCCTCGCGGGTGTCTGAGGCGAAGGCGATGTGGTGCAGCCGCCCGGGGGTCCCGGTCCAGTCGTCGGAGTAGACCACGTCATAGGACTTCTGGCCGTAGGTGAACCAGTGGCCGCCCACCTCACCGTCGTCCAGCTGGATGAACTCGGTGGTGAAGCCACCCATCACCTGCTCGGTGAAGTCGCAGACACCGGCCATGTCCGCGGTGAGGTAGTTGATGTGGTCCAGGCGGCGGGCGTTGGCCCCGAACCCGGGGAACTTGGAGGCCTGGTTCTTCAGGGCGGGCCGGTCCTCGTCCGTGGCCTGGTACCACTCGGTGTCGTAGTAGACCTCCATGAGGTGCTGGTCCGGGTCGGTGAACCGGTAGGTCCGGCCGCGACCCATCTCACCGTCCACCCAGCCCTCGCCCTGGCCCGAGGCCTCGATCCGCCCGACCACGCGCTCGAGGGCCTCCGGGCTGCTGGCGCGCCAGCCGACGCGGCCCACCCCGGCGTGCTCGCGGGCGGTGAGCTTGATCGAGTACGGCTCGTAGTCGTCCCAGCAGTGCAGGTACACGGACTCGTGCCCGTCCTCCGTGGTACGCCCCACCTCGCGCATGGCCAGCAGGTCCCGGAAGAACCAGAGGGACTCCTCGAACTTCGGGGTGTACAGCTCGACGGTGGACAGGTGGGCGATGTCGCGAAGGCGCTCGGCCATGGGATCACTCCTGAGGGTTGCGCTCGCGGTCAGGCGGGGGAGCCGCCACCGGAACGGCGAACAAGATTGTCAACAAAATCATAGACAGGAGAGCACGAGATATCTATGGCCATAGGCGTATCGGCTGGGTCCTCTCCGCACCGGGCGGAGCCCGCTATGAAACAATGGACCGTCGTTCCGGCGCCACCTGGGGCAGCAGGTGAGAGCGGGGTCGTGGAGACCGTCGACCGCCGCGCCCGGAACCGTCGCAGGCCGAGGCCAACGCCCTCAAGGCCGACTACGAGCAGCAGCAGCAGGAGGGGTACGCCGAGGCGAACCGCATCCGCGCCCGGGTGCGGTCCTTCTTCAGGGC
>DATBUG010000474.1:0-4919 GCA_036516315.1 Citricoccus sp. | reverse complement strand
CCGCCTGTCCCGGCGGCCGGGCGTTCCCCCGCGCCGGCAGCGGTCGCCGCCGCGGCCCCCGCCGAGGGGGTCGTGACGCCGTGGTCGGTGTTGCGGTCCTGCTCGTCGTGCATGGTGTCCTCCCGGGGATCACGCTCGATGACTGTCTCCACCGTATCGGTCGCGGGCGCTTCCGCCACCCCGGCGGGCCCGGCCGCCTCCCGTTCCAGGGCCCTGCGCACCGCGGCGGCGGGGACCTCGACCCAGTCCGGCCGGTGGCGCAGCTCGTAGACGGTCTCGTACAGGGCCTTGTCCAGCAGCAGCGCGGTGAAGATCATCGAGGAGGTGTCCACCGGCTCGCCCACGGTGCGGCCGTAGCCGTCCAGGAACGCCCGTTGCGTGCCGGCCGTCCACTCGGGGCTGCCCTCCAGGGCGCCGGCGTAGTCGAAGGACCGGAGCATGCCCACGACGTCGCGCAGCGGCAGGTCCCAGCCGGACCGGGCCTCGGCCTCGCGCAGGGGCTCGCCCTCGAAATCCAGGACCGTCCACCGGGTGGCATCGCCGGTACCCGAGGCCAGGACCTGGCCGAGGTGGTAGTCGGCGTGGATCCGCTGCAGGGGCGGCAGGCCGGCGGCGGCCCGGGGCGCACGCAGTGCCGTGACGATGTGCCCCAGACGGTCCTCCAGGTGCTCACCCACCACCGCGGACGCCTCACGCCATCCCCACTCGATGCGGGAGGCCAGCTCGCTGAGCACCTGCGGGACCTGCCCCGCCTCCTCGGTCGCGGGGCGTGTCCCCAGGGACTCGGCGAGGGCCAGGTGCAGCCGGCCGGTGGCCTCGCCGATGCCCCGTGCCTCGGCGAGGAAGTCGCCGCCGGCCCGGGCCGCCTCCGTGGCCACCCGCCAGGCGTCCCGCGAACCGGTGATGAACTCGCGCAGCACGCAGGCCTGTCCCGAGACCCACTGCTGTGCACCGGGCTCGACTCCCGGGCGCCAGCCCACGGTGACCGAGCCGTAGGTCACGGGGACCTCGCTGGAACCGGCCGCGGACAGCGCCAGGCCGATCTCGACGTCGGGGTTGGCGCCCGCCGCCAGCACCCGGAAGAACTTGAGGATCAGCGTGCCCGGTTCCGCCTCGATCACCACGGAGGTGTTGGACTGCTCGCCCTGCAGCAACCGGGCCCGCAGGGTGTCCGCGTGGAAGGCCGGCCACTGCCCGAACCCGGCGTAGGCGTGTCCGCCGGATCGCTGGTCCGCCGTGGGCCGCTCGCGGCGCATCATCTCCAACCAGGCCGCCACGAACTCGGGGTCGTGCGTGCCGTCGTAGACCCAGCGCGGTCCGTCGCCGGTGTCCCAGCGGCCGATCAGCGCGGCCTCGCCGTCCTCGAGCGGGTCCCGGCGGACCGCCACGGGCACGGAGAGGGTGACCGCGTCCTCGCCCTGCCCGGCCGAGACCACCTGTAACTGCAGCTGGACGTCCTCCGTGGTCGCCGTCAGCCGGATCCCCCCGGCACGGCGCAGTTCGAACTCCCCCGTCAGGGGGAACCAGCGCTGGCCGGGCAGCCAGGCGGCGAGCAGTTCGGGGAAGGACCGGGCGGTATTCGGCCCTGCGGCCTGGGGTGCAGTCATCGGTTACTCCCTGCGGGCGTCGCGGACATCTCGGGGGTGACCACCGGGAGGGCGGTCGTGTACGGGTTCTCCTTGCCTTCCAGCGAGGATGAGTACGTGCCGGGCATCAGGCCCGGACCGGTGCGCAGCCGCAGCCAGAAGTAGCCGTGGCCGGGCAGCGTGACGGGCCACCGGCCGTCCTCGCCGATGTCCAGGAACGGACGGCCGCCGAAGACGTCCCGCAGGCCCCGGCCCTCGTACCCGGGCACGGTCAGCCAGGTGGCCACCGGGTCCGGGGACAGGTTGAACACGCACAGCACGGTCTCCGGGTACAGCTCGTCGTCATCGCCGACCGGCAGGTCCCGCACGAAGGCCAGCACCTGTTCGGCCTCGGCCCGCACCACGGTGAAGTCCCCCCTGCCGAACACCGGGTGGCGCTTGCGCACGGCCAGGGTCTCCCGCACCCAGTGCAGCATCGAGCCGTTCGAGGCCAGCTGGGCCTCCACGTTGACGTGGTTGTAGTGGTACACCAGCGACTGGATGACCGGCAGGTACAGCTTGCCCGGATCCGCCGCGGAGAATCCGGCGTTGCGGTCCGGGTTCCACTGCATGGGGGTGCGGGAGGCGTCCCGGTCCGGCAGCCAGATGTTGTCCCCCATCCCCAGTTCGTCCCCGTAGTACAGGAACGGCGAGCCCGGCAGGGACAGCAGCAGGGTGTGGATCAGCTCCAGCTCGGACCGCTTGTTGTCCAGCAGCGAGGCCAGCCGGCGGCGGATGCCCACGTTGGCGCGCATCCGGGAGTCCGGGGCATACCAGCCGAGCATGGCCTGCCGCTCCTCGGGCGTGACCATCTCCAGCGTCAGCTCGTCGTGGTTGCGCAGGAAGGTGCCCCACTGCGCGCCGGCCGGGATCTCCGGGGTCTGCTCGAGCGCCTCCAGGATGGCCGTGGCCTTGTGGTCCCGCAACGCGTAGAAGATCTTCGGCATGATCGGGAAGTGGAAGCACATGTGGCACTCGGGCTGCTCCTCGGTCCCGAAGTAGTCCACGACGTCGTGCGGGGGCTGGTTGGCCTCGGCGATGATCACCCGGCCCGGGTACTCCGCGTCCACCATCGCCCGCAGGTCCTTGAGGAACTCATGGGTGCGCGGATCGTTCTCGCAGTCCGTGCCCTCCGCCTCGTACAGGTACGGGATCGCGTCGGCCCGGAACCCGTCCACGCCCATGTCCAGCCAGTACCGCACCACGTCGTACAGGGCCTCGATGACCGCGGGGTTCTCGAAGTTCAAATCCGGCTGGTGGGAGAAGAACCGGTGCCAGAAGAACTGCCGGCGCACGGCGTCGAAGGTCCAGTTGGACTCCTCGGTGTCCACGAAGATGATGCGGGCGTCCTCGTACCTCTCGTCCGTGTCGCTCCAGACGTAGAAGTCCCCGTAGGGCCCGTCCGGGTCCGACCGGGACGCCTGGAACCACGGGTGCTGGTCCGAGGTGTGGTTCAGCGGCAGGTCGATGATCACCCGCAGACCCCGCGCGTGGGCCTCGGCCACCAGGCGCTTGAAGTCCGAGACGGTGCCGAAGTCGTCCAGCACCTCGTAGAAGTCGGCGACGTCGTACCCGCCGTCCCGCAACGGGGACCGGTAGAACGGCGGCACCCACAAGCAGTCCACGCCCAGCCACTGCAGGTAGTCCAGCTTCTCGATCAGTCCCTCGAAGTCCCCGGCGCCGTCGCCGTTGGCATCATGGAACGCCCGGACCAGGACCTCGTAGAACACGGCCGTGCGGAACCAGTCCGGGTCATGGGAGATCCCGTGGGTGTGCAGCTGGTACGAGTGGGCCATCGTGTGCAGTGTCTCCGTCCTGTCGCCGTCCTGTCCCCGTCCTCGGTCACGCCTGGCCCCCGCCGGTGTCCGGGGACCGGCCGGAGTCCTCCTGGAGGCGGACGGGTCAGTCCCGGCGGACCACCCGCAGCACGTGGGCCGGCTCGACGTGGGGGTCCAGGCGGACGTAGTTGTGCTCCGACCACCGCCACCGGGCGCCGGTGATGAGGTCCTCGACCTCGAAACGGCCCTCGGCGTCCAGGTCCTGCGGGCGCAGGTCGAGGGCGGACAGGTCCAGGTGGACCACGTCCTCGCGCGCGTCGTGCGGGTTGCAGTTGACGACCACGATGAGCGTGTCGGCGTGGCCGGGCAGGCCGGCCACGAGCGCCTCGTCGTCCGGCACGCCCGGGAAGACAGGCCCGACGTCGGGCCGGTCCTGCCGGCCCGTGGCGAGCTCGGCGTGCCAGCCCTCCGGACGGTGACGGCGGTGCTTGGAGAAGACCAGGATGTCCCCCGTGTCCGCCGAGTGCAGGGTGAGGTTCTGCAGGTCCTGCAGGGCCGGGTGGGCCCGCCGGATGTGGTTCAGCCGCGTCAGGAACGGGGCCAGCGAGCGCCCCTCGGCCTCGGCGCCGGCGTAGTCGCGCGGGCGGAACTCGTACTTCTCGTTGTCGATGTACTCCTCCGCCCCGGGGCGGGCCACGTGCTCGAAGAGCTCGAACCCGGCGTACATGCCCCACAGCGGGTTGGACATCGCGGCGAGCACGGCCCGGATCTTGAACGCCGGCGGCCCGCCGAACTGCAGGTACTCGGTGAGGATGTCCGGGGTATTGACGAAGAAGTTCGGCCGGTAGAAGGCAGCGGTCTCCGCGGTCACCTCGTGCAGGTACTCGGCGATCTCGTCCCGGGTGTTGCGCCAGGTGAAGTAGGAGTAGGACTGCTGGTACCCGGCCCGGCCCAGGGCGTGCATCATCGCCGGGCGGGTGAACGCCTCGGCCAGGAACACGACCTCGGGGTGACGGCGGTGCACCCGGGCGATGAGCCACTCCCAGAACCACAGCGGCTTGGTGTGCGGGTTGTCCACGCGGAAGATCTTCACCCCGCGGGCCACCCACAGCTCGACGACCCGCAGCACCGCCCGGCGCAGTCCGCGCGGATCGTTGTCGAAGTTCAGCGGGTAGATGTCCTGGTACTTCTTCGGCGGGTTCTCCGCGTAGGCGATGGAGCCGTCCACCCGGGTGGTGAACCACTCGGGGTGCTCGGTGACCCACGGGTGGTCCGGGGAGCACTGCAGGGCCAGGTCCAGGGCGACCTCCATGCCCAGTTCACCGGCGCGGTCGACGAAGCGCACGAAGTCCTCGGCCGATCCGAGGTCGGGGTGGATCGCGTCGTGGCCGCCGTCCTCCGAGCCGATCGCCCAGGGCGAGCCGGGGTCCTGCGGCCCGGCGGTGAGCGTGTTGTTCGGTCCCTTGCGGTGCGCGCGGCCGATCGGGTGGATCGGGGGCAGGTAGACGACGTCGAA
>DATBUG010000473.1:0-1783 GCA_036516315.1 Citricoccus sp. | reverse complement strand
GGTCCTCCTGTCCGGCGACCACGCGCAGCAGCGTCGACTTGCCGGCCCGCGGCGGGCCGGCCAGGACCACGATCTCCCCGTCGCGGGCCGTCAGGTCCACCCGGTCCAGGGCCGGGTCGGCGCTGCCCGGGTACCGGACGGTGACCGCCTCCAGGCTCACCGACGCCATCGCGCCACCGCCTGGAGCACCGCGGCCAGGGCGGCCGGCCCGGCGATCCGGTACCGGGCCGCCGTCGGCCCCGGCCCGACCTTGATGCCCACGTCCGTGTCCGGATCGAGGCGGGTGAATCCGTGTTCGTCGGTGACGTCGTCGCCGGCGAACAGCACGGCCTCCGCGCCGGTGGTGCGGCGCAGCAGGTCCAGGCCCTGGCCCTTGTCCGCCCGCACCACCGAGACCTCGTAGACGTCCTTGCCGTGGCCCGGGTAGATCCCCTCCAAGCCCTGCAGGGCCTCCTCGGCCTCGGCCACGGCCCGGCGCCGGTCCTCCTCCGTGGCGGCCAGGCGCACCTGCAGGACCCGGCCGGCCGGCTTGTGCTCCACCCACGAGTCCGGGTAGCGCGCCGCGATCCGCTCGAGCACGGTCCCGACCTCGGCCAGGAGCTCGCGTTGGGCCTCGTCCAGCTCCAACGGGGGAGCATCCGGGCCCAGGCGCCGTTCCGCCCCGTGGGAACCGATGAGCAGGGTCGTCTCCGGGGGCGAGGCGACCGTGGTCAGCGAGTCCAGCGCCCGGCCGGAGACCAGGGCCGTGTGCACGCCGGGCAGGCCCGTCAGCGCGTGCAGGGCCTCGGCGTTCTCCGGCACCGGGCGGGCGTCCTCGGCGCGGTCGACGAGCTCCGAGACCACGCCGTCGAAGTCGAGGGCCACCAGGACCGTGTCCCGGGCGGCGAAGTCACGCACGGCCCGCTCGAGGGCCGGGTCCAGGTGATCAGTCATCGGCCCCGTCACCCGCGGCCGCCTGGCCGGAGAGCTCGGCGTGCTCGTCCTCGCGACGCTCGCGGTCGTCGTCGGTGTCCATGAAGGCGCTCTGGCGGGCGTCCTCGGAACGGACCTGGTGGTACTTGGTCCGGCCGCCGAGGCGGTCCAGGAAGTCCCGCGACCACTTGGTGACGTCATGCGTGAGGACGTGCTGGTGCATGGCCCGCATCCGCGCGCCGGCCTCCTCCGCATCCATCTCGATGGCCTCCATGATGGCGTCCTTGAGCCCGTCGATGTCATGCGGGTTGACCAGCAGGGCGTCACGGAGCTGGTCTGCGGCACCGGCGAACTCGGACAGCACGAGCACCCCGCCCCAGTCCCCGCGCACGGCCACGTACTCCTTGGCCACCAGGTTCATCCCGTCCCGCAGCGCGGTGACGAGCATGACGTCGGCGGCCAGGTAGAGGGCTACCATCTCCTCCACCGGGTAGGAGTGGTGCAGGTAGCGGATGGCGGTGTGACCCATGGTGTCGAAGGTGCCGTTGACCCGGCCGACGGACAGCTCGATCTCGTCCCGCAGCTCCCGGTAGGACTCCACGTTCTCCCGGGACGGGCTGGCCACCTGGACCAGACACGCCTGCTCCACGGTGACCCGGTTGTCCTCCAGCAGCTCGGCGAAGGCCTTGATCCGGTGCCGGATGCCCTTGGTGTAGTCCAGCCGGTCCACGCCGAGCAGGATGGTCTGGGGATCGCCCAGCTCCTCCCGGATCTGCCGGGCGCGGGCCTGGATCTCCGGGTCCTCCGCCA
The DNA here is from genome assembly GCA_036516315.1 of Citricoccus sp. Classification (GTDB taxonomy): domain Bacteria; phylum Actinomycetota; class Actinomycetes; order Actinomycetales; family Micrococcaceae; genus Citricoccus. The sequence goes on along the minus strand of DATBUG010000473.1, from coordinate 61 downwards.
GCCGGGTGACGGTCTCGGCGTCGATCGAGATGGGGAAGGCCTCGGCGGTGACGGCGCGGGT
>DATBUG010000472.1:0-5981 GCA_036516315.1 Citricoccus sp. | reverse complement strand
GCTGACCTCCGGGCCGTAGGGGGCCGAGGTCTGGTTCGCCTGCTCGAACTGGGGGCGGGAGACCAGCGAGATGGTGAACTGGCCGGTGGCCTCCACGTTCTCCAGGGTGTCCTTGCGCGTCACCGAGGAGAACAGCACGATGGGCGGCTGCTCCGAGGCCATCGTGAAGAACGAGTGCGGGGCCAGGTTGGGGATGCCGTCGGCGGACAGCGACCCGACCCAGGCGATCGGCCGCGGGATGAGGATCGACTTCACCAGCAGGGTCGTCTCCCGGTCACCCAGGGCCGCGGGGTCGAACTCGGTGCGCCGCGGGGCGGGGGCGGGGCTCGCGTCGCCGCTCGGTTCAGTGCCCGGGGCACTGTTCGATCCGGCGTTCGGTCCGGGGCTCGGCTCGGTGCTCATGGGCCCAGTCTGCCGCACTCCCGGGGGCCGCGGGCCCCGGTGGGGCCGGGCCGTGGACGGCTGCGGACGGCCGGTGCACCGGCCCGCACTCCACAGCGGGCCGGTGTGCCGGGCCCGTCCCCACGTCCCGGGGCCGCCCACCGCCGACGCCGCCCGGTTCCCTAGCGTCGGAGACGTCACCATCCCGTTCGTCCAGGAGGACAGGCATGAAGACCGGTCACGGTGCCCCGCCGCCGCTCATCGAGATCGTCCAGACGCCGGTGCCGGTGCTGCCCGGCGGCGCTGCCACGCTCCCGGTGCCCGTGCCGAACCAGGAGGCGCTCTGCCACCATGCGGTGCGGGCGGCCGGGTCCATCGTCCCGGACGAGTCCCTGGTCTGGTTGCTGGAGACGGCGGTGGCCCAGCTGCACCAGGTGGTGGAGGAGCTGGGCCGGGTCGGGGCCGGCACCCGTCAGGTCGCCGAACGGGTCCAGGCGCTGGAGGCCATCGACTGGGAGTCCCCGGCCGGCGCCGCCTTCGTCGCGCGCAGCCGACGGCTGCGTGTCCGCGCCGAGCACCTCGCCGCCACCGCCGAGGAACAGGTCGTCCTGGGGCGCACGGCGATCGATGACCTGCACCAGCGGATCGGCAGGCTCCGGTCCGAGCTCACCGCGGCCCGCGCCGTGCTCGCCACCGCCACGGCGCTGGGGGTGTGCTGATGGAGCGGCACTCCGCCGGAGTGGGCCGGCCAGGGCTCCTGGAGGGCGTGCGGGACGGGACCGTGGAGGAGCGCACGGGGCAGGTCCCCGCGCGAACCCCTGCAGGACCCACGTTCTCCGTCCGGGGCGGCCCCACGAGCATCCACGCGAACCTGGACGAACTGGAGCGGGGCAGCATGCTGCTGGCCGCGGCGGCTGCGGAGTCGACGGCGCTGGCCCTCCGGGCCGCCGGGTGGGGGTCGCTGCTGACGGTCGCCGCCCAGCAGAGCCCCCTGGCCGGTGCCCTGGGGGCACGCACGGCCGAATTGTCGTCCGGGCTGCTGGCCGTCGGCACGGAGGCGGAGGTGCTGGAACACGCGGTCGGGTTCTCGGTGCGGTCCTACCGGGAGGCGGAGGACCGGGCGCGGCGGGCGTTCCAGGACGTCGCCGGAATCCCCGCGTTCGTCCTGGCGGTGGGGTTCGCCGCGGGGGGCCGGCCGCTGCCCGTCCCCCTCACGGACCTCGCGATCCAGGGTGCCCCGGACGTCGTGGCCGCGGTGCTCGGGGCCGCATCCGGTGGGCTGGCCACCGGTTTCTGGATCACCTCCGACGTCACCGGTGTCCTGGCCCGTGACGACGCCCGCTCCGGTCCACTGACCGGTCTGGAGCGGTTGTATCCGCTGATCGCCACGGGTGGGATCCTGGCCGGGCTGGTCCAGATCGGCCCCGTGAGGGTCCACTCCGTGGGGAAGGCGACGGTCGAGTACCGGATGGACGGGTCCCTCACCGGCCTGATGGAGCAACTGGACCACACCCGGGAGGACGTCTCCGGGCCCGGTGCCGTGCAGGTCACCCGTGTCTCCCCGGACGCGGAGGACGCCCCGGAACGGGTCTGGCTGGTCGCGCTCCCCGGCACCCAGGGCGGGGACTACCGGGACGCGGCCGGCTGGTCAACGAACGCCTTCGACATCAGCGGCAATGCCGAGGCGATGACCTTGGACTCCCAGCACGTGGCGAGGGGAGTCCAGGAGGCCCTCGCGACCGCGGGGGCCCGACCGGGTGACGCCGTGGTGCCCATGGGCTACAGCCAGGGCGGCATCCACGCCGCCCGCCTCGCTGCCGACCCCGGGCTCGCTGAGGTCTACGACATGCAGGGCCTGGTCACCATCGGCTCTCCGACCGGGGAGATCGCGCTGGACCAGGACATCGAGGCGCTGCACCTGGAGCACGACCAGGACGTCGTCGCCGGGCTGGACGGACGCGGAAACCCGCAGGGCACCCATCGGACCACCGTGACCTTCTCGGGGTACGCGGAGGGTGCGGAGCCGGACGAGAGGACCACGTCGAGCGCCCACGAGTTCGGCAACTACCGCGCCCACGTCGCCCGGCTCGAGGGGCGGGGCGCTGTCGCGGGCCCGGACGCCGACCGCCTGGTCCCGGCGCAGGAGCGTCTCGCCTGGCTCACCACCGGAACGGCCGTCTCCCGGACGGTCACCCTGGAGCGGACGCGTCCGGGAAGCCCGCGCAACCCCCTGGGTGCGGGCCTCGGCCACCTGTCCAGGCCGCCGGCGCCCTTCCCGTCCACCGGGATCGCAGACTCCGTTCGCCCTGCGGCTCCCGGGCCGTGACCACCGGCGTCACCCCTCGCCGCCACCGGGACGCGGTACTGCCGACGACTTCTCTATAGGCTGGTCCTGCGCCCCTTCCCTGACGTCGACGTGAGTGATCGTGATGGACGTGGCAGATACTGCCCTGCATGGCCTTCCCGCCGAGGATGCCCTCCACCGCCTCGGCTCCACCCGGCACGGGTTGTCCGTCGGCGAACGTTCCGCGCGGTTCACGCGCCACGGGCCCAATGACCTGGAGACCGCGCGGCCCGACCCTCGCTGGCTGACGCTGGTGAGGCAGTTCGGCAGCCCGATGATCGTCTTCCTGCTCGTCGCCGCCGTCGTCACGGCCTTCATGCGGGAGTGGATCGACACCGGCGCCATCCTGCTGGCACTGGTCCTCAACGCGGTGATCGGCTATTGGCAGGAACGCAAGGCCCTGCGCGACGTCCAGGCCCTGCGGTCCCTCAGCAGCCCGACGGCGCGGGTCCTGCAGGACGGCCACGCACTCCAGGTGGACGCGGTCACGCTGGTACCGGGTGATGTCGTGCTCCTGGAGTCCGGGGACCGTGTCCCCGCCGACCTGCGACTGCTCGAGGCCAGCGGGTTGCGGGTGGACGAGTCGATGCTGACCGGTGAGGTCCTGGCGGTCGACAAATCGACGACGCCCGTGGACGCGGACACGCCCCTGGCGGAACGGTCCTCGATGGCGTTCTCAGGCACGCTCGTGGTCGCGGGTCGGGCCGTCGGACTCACCACGGCCACGGGCCGCCACTCCGAGCTGGGTGAGATCAACGAACTCGTCCAGACCACCGATACCCGAACGCCCCTGCAGGTCCTGACCCACCGGATGGAGAAGATCATCGCCGCCGTCATCCTGGGCGTGGCGGCGGCGATGTTCCTGGTGGGCCTGGGGTTGGGCTATGAGCCGAACGAACTGTTCCGCACGGCGGTGGCCCTCATCGTCTCGGCCATGCCGGAGGCGCTGCCGATCGTGCTCACGGTGGCGATGGGCGTCGGCGTCTCGCGGATGGCCGCCCACCACGCGGTGGTGCGGCACCTGCCCAGCGTGGAGACCCTGGGGTCGACGACGGTCATCGGATCCGACAAGACCGGGACCCTCACCCAGAATCGACTCACCGTGGAACGGATCTGGACGGCCGACGGCGACCGTGACCTCACGGGCGAGGGAGTGATCGAGCGGGCGGCCGGTGACCTCAGCGGACTCGAGCGCGCCGTGGCACGTGCCGGGGCGCTGACCAATGAGGCCAGGGTGAAGGACCCGTCCACCGGCGAACTGCACGGCGATGCCGTCGACGTCGCCATGGCCTCCTTCGCCCTGCGCACCGGCGTCGTCGGAACCGCGGACCTGGCCATCACGCCCGAGCGCCACATGCCCTACGAACCACATCATCAGTTCTCCCAGTCGGTCGTCACCGGGCCCGACGGCGCCCGGACCCTCTACGTGAAGGGGGCACCGGAGAAGGTCCTGGAGTTCTGCGACCGGTGGGCCACCGCCTCGGGTCCGCAGCCGCTGGACGCGGCGGCCGCGGACACCGTCAACGCGGCCAGCGTGCGGATGGGAGCCGAGGGGTTGAGGGTCCTGGCCACGGCCAGCCGACCGGTCCCCGACGGTGAGGACCTGCCCGAGGAACTCCCCCGGCCCCGTGGGCTGGACCTGCTGGGGCTTGAGGGCATGGCCGATCCACCGCGCCCCGGCGTCCCCGAGTCCGTCACCGCCTGCCAGGACGCCGGGATCAGGGTCATGATGATCACCGGCGACCATCCCGTGACGGCGTCCTCGATCGGTCGGAGGCTTGGTCTGGACGTCGGATCCGGTGCAGCGCCGCTGACCGGGCGGGAGGTCGACGAGCTGGGTGACGACGAATTGCGCGAACGGCTGCGCACCACCTCCGTCGCCGCTCGCATGACCCCGCAGAACAAGCTGCGCATCGTGGAACTGCTCCGCGAGGAGGGCGAGACCGTGGCGGTGACGGGGGACGGGGTCAACGACGCACCCGCCCTCAAGGCGGCCTCGATCGGGGTGGCCATGGGGCGCTCGGGAACGGACGTCGCACGCGAGTCGGCCGACCTGGTGCTGACGGACGACAACTTCGTCACGATCGTCCAGGCGGTGGAACAGGGCCGGGTGACCTTCGCGGCCATCCGCAAGGCCAGCTTCTTCCTGCTGGCCAATGCCACGGGGTTCATGCTGGCAGTCGCGGTCAACCTCTTCACGGACCATCCGCTGATCTTCCTGCCGGTGATGCTGCTCTGGACCAATATCGTCACCAACGGCGTCCAGGACATCGCCCTGGCCTTCGAGAAGGGTGAGGGGGACGAGTTGCGGCAGGAACCCCGCGACCGGACCGAGGGCGTGCTCAACGGGACCATGTGGGTGCGCACCGTGCTCACCGGCGTGTGGATGGCCGCGGGCACCCTGCTCGTCTACAGTCACGCGATCGACACCGGGTACGCCGTTGACCACGCGCGGACCTATGCGCTGACGACCATGGTGATGTTCAACTTCTTCAACGTCATGAACGCCCGTACCGAGCGGCGCTCACTGTTCCAGGTCAACGTGGTGGGCAACCCGCTCCTGGTCATCTCTGCGATCGTCGCCCTGCTGATGCACTGGGGCGTGATGAGCTGGGGTGCCTCCGCCGGCGTCCTCGGTCTCGCGCCGCTGACCGGGCTCGAGTGGGGGACCTGCATCCTGTTCGGCTCGACCGTCCTCGTCCTGGTCGAGGTGGAGAAGCTCATCCGCCGCCGGCTGGCCACCGCGGGCCGGGACGTGTGACCGCCTCAGTCCCGGCTGCCCGGCGTGAGCATCCCCAGGATGCCGTTGGCCAGCATCGAGACCACCGAGATGATGATCGCGGCGAAGACCGCGGTCCACCAGAAGGAGTCCACGGTGACCTGCATCGGCATGTAGGAGGTGAGCCAGACCGTCAGCATCAGCATGCCGGCGTTGATGATGATCGTGAACAGCCCCAGCGTCAGGCAGGTGAGGGGGATCGACAGGAACGAGATGACCGGTTTGACCACCGCGTTCACGGCCCCGAAGACCAGGCCGATCACCAGGTAGGCGATCACCAGGTTCAGCGTGGGGTCACCGGTGTTGGCGAAGGTCGCGCTGGGGATGACCTCCATGCCGGGCAGGAGCCAAGTGGCCACCCACAGGGCCAGCGCGTTGACGATGACGCGGAGCACGAACTTCATGCGCACATCGTCGCACGCCAACAGGGCCTCCACGGCAGACGTGGCGGCTCGCCCGGCAGCAGGCTGTACCGGG
>DATBUG010000471.1:0-1688 GCA_036516315.1 Citricoccus sp. | reverse complement strand
GTTCTTTTGCACCCCGGCCTGGATGTCCGCCAGCTTCTCCTGGGCCGTCTGCGGGTCCGGGTCCGGCAGGGGTTGCGCGTCCCCTTCCGGTGCGGGGTCCTCGAGGGCGATCCCCGCCTGGGTGTCGTCCAGGTCCGTCTGCTCCTGGCCGAAGCCGGTGGCGAGCGCGTTCTTGAGCTGCTCGTACTTGCCGGCGTCGATCGAGGACATCGAGAACAGCACGACGAACGTCAGGAACAGCACGGTCATCATGTCCAGGTAGGACACCGCCCACCGCTCGTCCATCTCCGGGGGGTGGCTCTCGGCCCGGCCCTTGCGCCGCCGTGCCACCTAGGCCGCCTTCGACTTGCCCGGCTTGCCGGCCTTCTTGGAGGTCTTCCCGGCACCCAGGCGCTGCTCGGAGGTCGAGGAGGCCGCGCCGTCGTCCCCGTCCTGGTCCTTGGTGCCCTTGCCGGGGGCGAGCCGGTGTTCGGGGATGAGTGCGTGCAGCCGGTCGCTGAGGGCGTTGGAGTTCACCCCGGCCTGGATGGACAGGGCCCCCTCCACCACCAGCTCCATGTTGGCCTGCTCCAGCTCGCACAGCCGGCGGATGCGGGTGGCGATCGGGTGCCAGAAGAAGTTGGCGGTCAGCAGGCCCCACAGCGTGGCCACGAACGCGGCGGCGATCATGTGCCCGAGCTTGTCCGGAGTGGCCAGGTTCTCCATGACGTGGATCAGGGAGGCCACGGTGCCGACGATCCCGATGGTCGGGGCGTACCCGCCCATCTGGGAGAACCAGTTGGACACGGACATGACCTCCTGGTTCCGGGTGTTCTTCTCCGCCTCGAGCAGGTCCGCCAGGGCCTCGGAGTCCAGGCCGTCGGCGAGCCCGGTGATGGCCGAGCGCACCAGCGGGTCCTCGGTGTTCTCGGCCTCGGCCTCCAGTTCGAGCAGCGAGCCGCCGCGCGCCTTGAGGGACAGCGCGGAGATCTCCTCGATCACCTCGGCCGGGGGCCGCAGCCTGCCGCGCGCCGCCCACAGGAAGATCCGCGGCACGTTCTTCAGGTCCCCGAGGGTGGTGCCCATCAGGGACACGGCGATGGTGCCGCCGAACACGATGATCATCGGGGCCGGCAGGAACAGCGAGCCGATGGTGCCGCCCTCCATGAGCACCATGATGAACAGCGAGGCGAAGGCCGCGAGGATGCCCACGATCATCAATGGGTCCATGGGTCAGGTCTCCTTGTCAGGGTCGGGGGCGGCCGGCTGGGGTCTCCCCCGGGCGTCTTCGTTCGAGCCCTCCGGGGTGCCCGGGGCGTCCGGGACCGGCATCAGGTGGGCGCTCCGGTGGTGCGGGTGGTCTCCGGTGCCCTGGGCCGCCTGCAGCAGCAGGCCCGCCCGGTGGTCGTTGAGGATCGAGGTGACCTCGTCGATGTCCTCGGCGGCGGTGTAGGACCGGCCGGTGATCATGGTGACCACGCAGCTGGTGCCGTTGGCGCGGATCTCCTCGATTAGGTCCGGGTTCAGCCCGAACCGGTCGCCGCGCAGCGTGGTCAGCAGGATCATGGGGTCCTAGGGCTCTCAGCGCTTGAGGTTGGTGAGCTCGGAGAGGACCTCGTCCGAGGTGGTCACGATCCGCGCCGAGGCCTGGAAGCCGCGCTGGGCCATGATCAGGTTGGTGAACTCGCGGGACAGGTCCGTGTTGGAGC
>DATBUG010000470.1:0-2185 GCA_036516315.1 Citricoccus sp. | reverse complement strand
CCCCGTGAACCTGGCGAGACTGAAGCCGCTGGCCGTGCCCGTCGGCTTCGTGCTGATCGTGCTGCTGCTGATCATCCCCGTGCCGGCCCCGCTGCTCGACCTGTTGATCGTCGTGTCGATCTCCCTGTCCCTGGTCATCCTGCTGAACACCATGTTCGTCAAGCGGCCCCTGGACTTCTCGATCTTCCCGTCCCTGCTGCTGGCGGCCACCATGCTGCGCCTGGGCATCAACGTCGCCTCGACCCGGCTCGTGCTCGGCGAGGCCCACGCCGGTGCCGTCATCGAGGCCTTCGGCCAGGTGGCCGTGGGCGGGAACATGGTCATCGGCTTCGTGGTGTTCCTCATCCTGGTCATCATCCAGTTCGTCGTCATCACCAAGGGTGCCGAGCGCGTGTCCGAGGTCGGGGCCCGGTTCACCCTGGACGCCATGCCGGGCAAGCAGATGGCGATCGACGCGGACCTCTCCGCCGGGCTGATCACCGAGGAGCAGGCCCGTACGCGCCGCGGGGAGGTCACGGCGGAAGCCGACTTCTACGGGGCGATGGACGGGGCCTCGAAGTTCGTCAAGGGTGACGCCATCGCCGGCATCATCATCCTGGTCATCAACCTCATCGGCGGCGTGGTCGTGGGCATGATGATGCACGGCATGGAGCCCCTGGAGGCCCTGGAGACCTTCGCCCTGCTGTCCATCGGCGACGGCCTCGTGACCATCATCCCCTCGGTGCTGATGGCGACCGCCACGGGCATGATCGTGACCCGGTCCACCGCGGAGGAGGACCTGGGCACCTCGACCTCACGCCAGCTCTCCCAGTACTCCACGCCGCTGGTGGTGGCCGGCGTCGCCGCGATCGCCATGGGCCTGATCCCCGGCATGCCCTTCCTCGCCTTCGGCCTGCTGGGCACGGGCCTGGTCCTCGCCGGGCGCTCCGTCGGCAAGGCGAAGGCCCAGGAGGCCGCGGCCGAGGACCAGCGCCGGCGTGAGGAGGCGTCCCGGCCAGAACCCGCAGCAGACGCCGGTCAGGACCTCATCCAGCGGATGCGGACCTCCCCGGTCGAGGTGCACCTCGCCACGGACATCGTGGACCTGGCCAACGGGTCCCCGGACGACCTGGTGGCGCGGATCCGGGGAGTGCGCGAGCAGATGGCGCTGTCCCTGGGCCTGGTCATTCCCCAGGTGCGCACGCGGGACAACGTCGAACTGGCCCCGGGTACCTACCGCATCCTCATCGCCGGCACGACGGCGGCCCAGGGCCAGGCGCCGGCCCGCCGGTTGCTGGCCCTCGGCGGGGACCTGGCCGCCCTGCCCGGCGCGCCCACCCGCGAGGCGGTCTTCGGCCTGGACGGCAAGTGGATCCCCGAGGAGATGCGCACCACGGCCGAGATGGCCGGTTCCGCCGTCTTCGACCGCACCACCGTGGTCACCACCCAGCTGGCCAGCGTGCTGGAACGCCACGCGGCCCGGTTGCTGTCCCGGGCGGACGTCCAGGCCATGCTGGACGCCGTCGCCGCCGACTCGCCGGAGACCGTGGAGGACGTGGTGCCGGCGCTGGTGCCCGCCTCCACCGTGCACCAGGTGCTGCAGGGGCTGCTGGCGGAGGGCGTGCCGATCAACGACCTTCCGCGCATCCTGGAGACCATCGCCCAGCGGGCCGCGACCTCCAAGGTCGTCGAGCACCTCGTCGAGGCATGCCGTCAGGCCCTGGCCCCCGTCATCGCCGAGCGGGCCGCCCTGGACGGCGTGCTCACGGCGATCACCCTGGACCCCGTCTTCGAGCAGGGATTGCTCGAGGGGCTGCGGACCGGGCCGGAGGGGTCCACGATCACCGGGTCCCTCGAGGTGTTCAACCGCCTGGCCGAGGGCGTGCGCACCGCCGTGGCGGCCCGGGTCGCCGAGGGGGAGCAACCCGTCCTGGTGTGCGGGGAGGCCCTGCGTGCCGACCTGGCCCGCAAGCTGGACTCCTGGTCCGTGGACGTGGCCGTGCTGTCCTACACCGAGGCCTCCGCCCAGCCCGCACTGCAGGTGAGGACCGCCGCGACGGTGGGCGGTGAGCGTGCGCTGGCGTAAGCAGGTCACGGCCGCCTCCCTGCCCGAGCTCGAGTCGGCCGCGGAACGCTACTTCCGCCCCGGCACCACGTACTCCATCTACAGCGTCCGCGAGGAGACCCCCGCCGGGGTCTTCATCAG
>DATBUG010000469.1:0-1913 GCA_036516315.1 Citricoccus sp. | reverse complement strand
CGAAGCCCACGGTGGACAGCGTGGTGAGGGAGACGTAGACCGCCTCCACGAGTCTCACCTGCCGCTCGGGATCCACCCCGGAGTAGCTGAACCCCGAGGGGAGGTGCGGCAGGTACACCAGGGCCCAGCCGATCGTCTGCAACAGCACCCACATGAGGATCACGGCGACCATGCCCGCGGGTCCGGCCACAGAGCCCAGCCGGTGACCCGTGGCCCGGGACGCCTTCCACGTGCCGACGAGCACCCACCGGCTGAGCCGGCCCTGTCCCTGCGGATGCAACAGGCTGTGGAACATGTCCCGCAGCCCGGCCGCGATGAGGGCCACCCCCGCCAGGGTCAGCACGATGTCCATGACCGGCCTCCGTTCTCGGGCGTCACCACGGGGAGCCTGCTGTCACCACGGTGGCGTCTCGGCGCGGGGGAGCTGTAGGGGGCAGCGCGGTCAGCGTTCCTGCTCGTCCTGCGGTTCGGGGTGCTGCTGTTCCAGGACACGCGGCTCGCCGGCGTGCTGGCCCTTGCGCTCGGTGGTGCCGTCCACGAGGTCGGCGAGCTTCGCGGCGGCCTCGGCCAGGGCGCGCAGTCCCCGGCCGGCCTCGCCGCGGCTGCGCTCCGCGACCTGGCGGATCGCCGTCTCCCGGTCGCCGCGGCTGCCCGCGTTGCGGGTCATGAACTCGTTGATCTGGGACGTGGTCGAGGACGCGGCGTGCCGCAACTGTTCCCAGGCCTCGGCCGCACTGGACCGCGGCGTGACACCCGACGTCGGCCCGCCCGCCTTCCGGCGCACGGAGACGGGGTCGTGGGCCCGGCCGGTGGAGTCAGCGGGTGGTCCGGCCTGGCCGGGGTGCTGGTCCGGGTGCTGGTCCTGGTGCTGTGGCTCCGAGGTCATGGTGGTGAGTCTAGGCGGCGGACCCCGCTCTGTGTGAGAGCTGCGTCACGTCGACGCCCGGTGCCGGGCCCGCGGCCACCTCACCGCCAACCCGCCGCCACCCCGCCACGGCCCGCCAACGAGCGGCAGGAGCGACCCTCCGCCGACCCTTCACAGCGCCCGGTCACCGGCTGGGGGATTGCTAGGCTGGAACGCATGTCGACCGCCCTGACCCTTCTCGTGCTCGCGGTCGGACTTCTCCTCACCCCGCTGTTCTGCCGTTGGTGGGGACGCAATGCCGGTTGGCCGCTGGCTGCGGTGTACGTGGCGGCCGCGGTCGCCTACCTGCCGGCGCTCACGCACGGGGCCGCAGCGTCTGCAGACGGCGCGCGCGCCGGACCGGACTCCCCAGCGGTGTGGTCCGTCCCGTGGGTCTCCGTGCCGGGCGTCCCAGGCGCGGAGGGTGGCCTCAGCGTCAACCTGGCCTTCGCCGCGGATTCCCTGTCCAGCGTCTTCACGCTGATCGCCCTGCTGATCGGCGCCGTCGTGCTGATTTACTCCACGCGGTACCTGGACCCGGGACCGAACCTGAGCTTCTACCTGGGGATGGCCCTGTTCACGGTGTCCATGGTCGGGCTCGTCACCGCCGACGACCTCATCGTGCTCTTCCTGTGCTGGGAACTGACCTCCCTGGCCTCGTTCCTGCTCATCGCACGCTCCGGCCAGGGCGCGTTCGCCCCGTCCATGCGCACGCTGCTGGTGACGTTCCTGGGCGGGCTGGCCCTGCTGGTCGCCGTGGTGCTGACGGCCGTCCGCACGGGCACCACTAGCCTGCGCGAGGTCCTGGCCTCGGACCAGTGGGCCCAGGACCCGGCCTTCACGGCCACCGTCGGCCTGCTGATCGCCGTGGCCGCGATGACCAAGTCGGCCCAGTTCCCCTTCCACTCCTGGCTGCCGGACGCCATGGCCGCGGCCACCCCCGTCTCGGCGTACCTGCACGCCGCCGCCGTGGTGAAGGCCGGCATCTTCCTGCTGCTGCGCTTCTCCC
>DATBUG010000468.1:0-1650 GCA_036516315.1 Citricoccus sp. | reverse complement strand
CCGCGAGGGGTACCAGACGGTCACCCTCAACCCGGACCGGACCAAGGACGACGCCGCCCTGCGGGCCAAGCGGGAGGCCCGCCGCCGGCGGCGGCGCCGGCGCAACATCGCCCTGGTCTCCGCCTTCGGCGTGTTCGTGCTCCTCACGGTCGGCCTCTCGCTCGCGCTGCGGGGCCTGCTGCCCACGCCCGCGCCCGACGACTATCCCGGCCCCGGTGGCGACGAGGTCGTCTTCACCGTCAACCAGGGTGAGGGCGCCCTGGCCATCGGCAGCCGGCTGGAGGACCAGGACATCGTGGCCAGCCGGGACGCGTTCATCGAAGCGGTGAACCAGTCCCGCTCCGAGAACTCCATCCAGCCCGGTGACTACCCGCTGCGCCAGCAGATGAAGGCCTCCGACGCGGCGCAGATCCTCCTGCGGGAGGGCGTGGGCCAGGTGCACTACGTGGCCATCAACCGCGGCATGCGGATCAACGAGGCCTTCGAGGCCATCTCCGGCTCCACCGGCATCCCGGTCGAGGACCTCGAGGCCGCGGCCGAGGACCCCACCGACTACGGGCTGCCGGAGGGCGCCCCCAGTCTCGAGGGCTACCTCGCGCCGGGGGAGTACCGCTTCGACGTCGAGGCCGAACCGGAGGAGATCCTCACCCTGATGACCGAGCCCACTTTCGAGACCCTCGAGGCGGACGGCGTCACGGACGAGAAGGACCAGCTGCGCACCCTCACCATCGCCTCGCTCCTGGAGGCGGAGGCGCTGCCGAAGGACTACCGCACCGTGGCCGGCATCATCGAGAACCGCCTGCACCCGGACAACCCGGAGACGGACGGGAAACTGCAGATCGACGCGACCGTCATCTACGGACTGGGCCAGCGCCAGCTCCAGTTCACCCAGGAGGAGAAGGAGGATGCCTCCAACGAGTACAACACCTACGTCCACCGCGGCCTGCCGCCCGGACCGATCGGTGCCCCCTCGACGGAGGCGATCGACGCCGCGTCCGACCCGGAGCAGAACGACTACTACTACTGGGTGACGACGAACATCGAGACCGGTGAGACCAAGTTCGCCGAGGACTACCGGACCCACCAGGGCTACCAGCAGGAGTACCGGGACTACTGCGCGGAGAACGAGGAGATCTGTGGCTGAGACGCACCCGGACCGTCCGCGGTGGCACGCCGGCGTGCTGGGGCACCCCATCGCGCACTCGAAGTCGCCGGCCCTGCACGCCGCGGCCTACCGGGTCCTCGGACTGGACATCGATTACCGGGCCCATGACGTGCCCCCGGAGCACCTGGCCGGGTTCGTCGCCGGCCTGGACGGGGACGCGTCCGCCGCGGACTGGCTGGGGCTGTCCGTGACGATGCCGCTGAAGGCCCCCATGGTCCCCCTGATGGATCACCTCTCGCCGCGCGTGCAGCGGCTGGGCGTGCTGAACACCGTGGTGCGGGCTGAGGACGGCACGCTCACCGGGCACAACACGGACGTGGACGGGATCGTCAGCGCCCTCGCGGCCGCCGGCGTCGATCCGGGCACGACCGGGGGGACGATGGGCGTGCTCGGCGGCGGCGGCACCGCGGCCGCCGCCCTCGCCGCCGCCGGTCACCTGCGCCTGGACGGCGTCGAGCTCTTCGTGCGCACCCCGTCCAAGGCCA
>DATBUG010000467.1:0-9938 GCA_036516315.1 Citricoccus sp. | reverse complement strand
GGGGTGTTGTTGCCGACCAGGTCGAAGTTGCCCTCTTCGGTGTAGAACTTCAGGGCGAAGCCGCGCACGTCACGCCAGGTGTCCGGGGAGCCGAGCTCGCCGGCCACGGTGGAGAAGCGGGCCAGCATGCGGACCTGGGCGCCCTTCTGGAACAGGGCGGCCTTGGTGAAGCCGCTGACGTCCTCCGTGGTCTCGAAGACGCCGAAGGCGCCGGAGCCCTTGGCGTGCGGACGACGCTCGGGGACGTTCATTCGGTTGAAGTGCTGCAGCGTCTCCACCAGGTGGCTGTCGTGCAGCACGATCGGGCCGTTGCTGCCCACGGTCAGCGAGTTGCGGTCGCTGACGGCGGGGATACCGGCCTGGGTGGTCGAACCCGTGGCGTGCGGAGTGGTTTCCGTCATCACGTTCTCCTTGGTAGGGGGTGGGTTGGTGGGTGGAAAATCCGGTCAGCCCTGGTGGGCAGCCCGGGGGCTTGAGGGGCCGGGGGCGGCGTCCGCGCCCCGGGCACAGTCCGCGCAGAGTCCCTGGTAGACGACATCGGCCACGCGGATGGTCATGCCGTGCGTCTCGGCCGGGGCCAGGCACGGCGCGTGCCCGACGGCGCAGGCCACGTCCTCGATCCGCCCGCACTCCGTGCACACGGCGTGGTGGTGGTTGTCCTCCACGCGCGTCTCGTAGCGGGCGGGGGAGTTGGCCAGGTCCAGCTGGCGCAGCAGCCCGGCGTCCGTCAGGGAGTGCAGGACCGTGTAGACGGACTGAACGGTGATCTCCGGCAGCGAGTGCCGCACCTGCTCCAGGACCTGGTCCGCCGTCGCGTGCGGGGACTGGACCAGGGCGTTCAGCACGGCCAGGCGCTGCTTGGTCACCCGCAGGCCGCGGGCACGCAACCGGGCGGCCCAGGGCAGGGAGGCGGCGCCGTGCGGGGCGGCGGCCTCCGGGGCCCGGGCGGGCTCGTGCTGGCGTGCGGGACTCATGGCCTTCATTGTGCCATATTTTGAGTAACTCATAAAAAGGACGCGTCATGAACCGGTGGTGAACGGTGCGTGCCTCGGGGTGAGCTGGTTTCCCGGGCGTCGGCGAAGCGGGACAGGCCGGTCAGTCCCGGGCGGCGAACGCGGCCGCCTGCACCGCCGCCCGCCGCCCGGCCCGGGTGGCGCCGATGGTCGAGGCGGAGGCGCCGTACCCGACCAGGAACAACCCGGGCATCCGCACCACGCTCACCCCGTCCTCGGCCATCCGCACGCCGCCGCCGCGCTCGCGCACGTGCAGGGGCCCCAGGTGGTCCAGGGAGGCACGGAAGCCGGTGGCCCACAGGACCGTGTCCACCGGCGTCTCCCACGTGGTCGAGGGGTCCTCCGTCTGAAGGGCCGTGCAGGCCCGGCCGGGCAGGCCGGGGACGCGGGCCAGGCCACCGGCCGCGGCGCCACCGGGGGCCAGGAGGCGATCGGCGACCTCCCCCTGGGAGGGGACGCCGGCGCCGTCGGGCCCCGGACCGTCCAGGACCGCGCCGGTGGGCGTCAGCCGGCGCAGCGGCCCACGGCTGACCAGCACCCCCGCGGCGATCCCCGCCAGGTACTGCTCCGTGACCGGCAGGCCGGTGGCCGCGACCACGGACAGCGGGGGCAGGCCCATGGTGGTGCGGGCCGAAACCGAAACCTCCACGTCCACGCCCCAGGAGGTGTCGAAGAACCGGTCCGTCCAGTCCGGGGTGCGCCGGGTGGTCCACACCGTGGCAGCGCCGGCCGCGTGCAGCTGCAGCAGGAACTGCAGGGCGGAGGTCCCGCCGCCGACCACCAGGACCCGCTGGCCGGCGAAGTCCGCGGCCGCGGTGAAGCCGCGGGTGTGCAGTTGCCGGCCCGTGAAGTCCGCGATGCCCGGGTAGTACGGCACGTAGGGGCTGTCCCAGGTGCCGGTGGCGTTGACCACGGCCCGGGCCCGCCACTGCCGGCCGTCGGCGGCGGTGACCGTGAAGACACCGTACGCGTGGTCCACGGACCGGACCTGCACGGGCCGGACGACGGGCAGCCCCAGCCGGCGCTCGTAGTCCCCGTAGTACCGGGCCACCACGCGGCTGGCCGGTTCGCGCGGGTCCGGTGGTGGCAGGGGCATGCCGGGCAGGTCGTGGATGCCGTGGGCGGCGTCGAACGTCAGGGAGTCCCAGCGGTGGCGCCAGGCCCCACCCGGGCCGTCGTTGGCGTCCAGCACCACGACACCGGACCCGGGCGCCACCTGCTTGCGGAGCAGCTGCCCTGCGGCGCTGAGGCCGGCCTGGCCGGCGCCGATGACGACGACGTCGAGCGGCTCATCGGTGGAGGTCACGCCCCGCAGTATTACAGCCGGCGGGGACCAGGCGCCACGCTACGATGGGGCGCAGGCCGCGACTGGCGCAGGTGGACCACCACCGGGAAGCGGCGACCCGTGGGGCCGGCGGTGCCGGTGCCCGGGGAGGCGTCCGGACCGCCCGCCTGGGTCCGCCCGCCAGACCAGAATTTCCAGACCACGCCAGCAGGAGTCTCTCGTGACCGAGCCCCACACCACGACGTCCGCCGCCCTCAGCAACCGCCCCCTCACCGAGGTCGATCCCGAGATCGCCGCCGTCCTCGACCAGGAACTGGGCCGCCAGCGGGACACCCTGGAGATGATCGCCTCCGAGAACTTCGTCCCGCGCGCCATCCTGCAGACCCAGGGCTCGGTCCTGACCAACAAGTACGCGGAGGGCTACCCGGGCCGGCGGTATTACGGCGGGTGCGAGTACGTGGACGTCGCCGAGAACCTGGCGATCGACCGTGCCAAGGCCCTGTTCGGAGCGGAGCACGCCAACGTCCAGCCCCACGCCGGCGCCCAGGCCAACGTCGCGCTGATGACCGCGCTCATGCAGCCGGGTGACACCCTGATGGGCTTGTCCCTGGCGCATGGTGGGCACCTGACGCACGGGATGAAGCTGAACTTCTCCGGCAAGACCTACGCGATCGCCGCCTACGAGGTCGAGCCGGACACCTACCGGATCGACATGGACAAGGTGCGCGAGAAGGCCCTGGCCGAGAAGCCCGCCGTGATCGTGGCCGGCTGGTCCGCCTACCCGCGCCAACTGGACTTCGAGGCCTTCCGCTCCATCGCGGACGAGGTGGGCGCCAAGCTGTGGGTGGACATGGCCCACTTCGCCGGCCTGGTCGCCGCCGGGCTGCACCCGAACCCGGTGCCGCACGCCGACGTCGTGACCTCCACGGCGCACAAGACCCTGGCGGGCCCGCGCTCCGGTTTCATCCTCTCCAAGGAGGAGTACAAGAAGAAGATCGACTCGGCGGTGTTCCCGGGCCAGCAGGGCGGACCGCTGATGCACGCGATCGCCGGCAAGGCCGTGGCCTTCAAGATCGCCGCCTCCGAGGAGTTCGCCGAGCGGCAGCGCCGGACCATCGAGGGCGCCCGCCTCCTGGCCGAGCGCCTCAACGGCGCGGACGTGGCGGAGCACGGGGTGTCCGTGCTGACCGGTGGCACCGACGTGCACCTGGTCCTGGTGGACCTGCGCGACGCCGAGCTCGACGGCCGCCAGGCCGAGGACCTGCTGCACGAGGTGGGGATCACCGTCAACCGCAACTCCGTGCCGTGGGACCCGCGCCCGCCGATGACCACCTCGGGCCTGCGGATCGGCACCCCGGCACTGGCCACCCGCGGTTTCGGCGCCGAGGAGTTCACCGAGGTGGCGGACATCATCGCCCAGGCACTCAAGCCCTCGCCGGACGTGGAGGCGCTCAAGGCCCGCGTGCAGCGGCTCTCCGCCGACTTCCCGCTGTACGAAGGCCTCGAGGGCTGGTGACACGGGCCTCACTCATCACTATGGTGATAGGTATATGTTCGGCCGACCCCCGCAAGGAAGCGTGATCCACTCATGACCGCACAGAAGCTGGACGGCCGCGCGACGGCAGCCGCCATCAAGGACGACCTCCGCCGCCGCGTGGACGCGCTGCGGGGCCAGGGTGTGGTGCCCGGGCTCGGCACCATCCTGGTGGGGGAGGACCCGGGCTCGCAGTCCTACGTGGCGGGCAAGCACCGCGACTGCGCCGAGGTGGGCGTGGCCTCGATCCGGCGCGATCTGCCGGCCTCCACCACGGAGGAGGAGCTGCTGGCCGTGGTCGAGGAGCTCAACGCGGACGACGCCTGCACCGGCTACATCGTGCAGTTGCCGCTGCCTCAGCACATCGACACCGACCGGGTGCTGGAGGCGATCGACCCGGCCAAGGACGCCGACGGGCTGCACCCGATGAACCTGGGCCGGCTGGTGGCCTCGGTGGGCGGGGAGCTGGACTCACCGCTGCCGTGCACGCCCAAGGGCTGCGTGGAGCTGCTGCGGCACTACGGCATCGACCTGGACGGCAAGGTGGTCCTGGTGATCGGCCGTGGCGTGACCATCGGCCGGCCGGCCGGACTGGTGCTGACCCGCCGGGACGTGAACGCGACCGTGGTGCTGGCACACACCGGGACGAAGGACCTCAAGGCAGAACTGGCCCGTGCCGACGTGATCATCGCGGCGGCCGGGGTGGCGCACATGGTCTCCCCCGAGGACGTCAAGGACGGGGTGATCGTGCTGGACGTGGGGGTCTCCCGCGTCGAGGGCGAGGACGGCAAAGCCCGTATCACCGGCGACGTGGATCCGGCCGTGGCCGAGAAGGCCGCCTGGATGGCCCCGAACCCCGGGGGCGTGGGCCCGATGACCCGGGTGATGCTGCTGGCCAACGTGGTCGAGGCCGCCGAGCGCGCTGCCGCGGCCGACGGCTGGACGGAACCCGAACGCGACTGACCCCGCCGTCCGCTGTCCGCGGACCGCCGGGCGCCAGCCCGCGGCATGATGAAGGCCGGCCCTCCCCGCGCGGGGAGGGCCGGCCTTCGGCGTCGGGGCGGGGCTCCCGGGACTCAGCCCACGTGCTGGCCGCGGCCGGCCGGGACGGGCGCGGGCGCTGCGGGGCCGAAGACCGTGGCGCCCGTCTCCTGCTCGGTCTGGTTGTGGATGGACAGGTCGATGCCACGCCGGTCACGCACGAGGCTGACCGCCACCAGCGCCACCACGACGGCGATGAGCAGGTAGGTGGAGATGGCCGCGGAGCTGCCCGTGGACTCCAGCAGCGCCTGGGCGATCATCGGGGCGAAGGCCCCGCCCAGGATGGCGCCGATCGCGTAGGAGATCGAGACGCCGGAGAAGCGCACCGAGGCGGGAAACAGTTCCGAGTACAGCGCGGCCTGGGGCCCGTAGGTCAGCCCGGTGCCGACGCAGACGAGGATCAGGGCCAGGTAGAGCATCCCCAGCTGCCCGGTGTTGATCAGCCAGAACATGGGGAACACGCACAACCCGAGCCAGACGTAACCGATCTGGTAGGTGAGCTTCCGCCCGATCCGGTCGGACAGCCAGCCGGCGCTGAGGGTGGAGACCAGCCACACGGCCGCCGCGACGGTCATGGCCACGAGCACGTCCGTCGAGTCCAGTCCGACATTCTCCCCGGTCGCGTAGGACGGGATGAACCCGCCGGTGGACATGTAGCCCACCGCGTTGTTGCCCACGAAGATCAGGGCGGCCAGCACCACCAGGTGCCAGTACTTGCGGAACAGCTCGACGACGGGCACGGACTCGCGTTGCTTGGCCTGGGCGATCTCCTGGAACACCGGGGACTCGTCCACGGCGATGCGGACCAGGTACCCGACGACGATCAGGATGATCGAGCCGATGAACGGCCAGCGCCAGCCCCACTCGATGAAGGCCTCGCCGGGGGAGATGACACCGGTCATCAGGGCGGTGACGGCGGTGGCCAGCAGCAGCCCCAGCGGGACGCCGAGCTGCGGGACCGAACCGGCCACGCCGCGACGCCGTGCGGGGGCGTGCTCGACGGCCATGAGCACGGCACCGCCCCATTCGCCCCCGGCGGAGATGCCCTGCAGGACCCGCAGCAGCAGCAACAGCAGCGGGGCCGCGATCCCGATGGACTCGAAGGTGGGCAGCAGGCCGATCAGCGTGGTCGCCGCACCCATCATGATGAGCGTGACCATCAGGATGACGCGGCGGCCGAGCTTGTCCCCGTAGTGGCCGGCCAGGAAGGCGCCCAACGGGCGGAACAGGAAGGAGATGCCGACGGAGGCGAAGGTGACGACCTGGTTGAAGCTGTCACCGGCCGGGGCGAAGAAGAGCTGGCCGAAGACGAGTCCGGCGATCGTGGCGTAGATGAAGAAGTCGTACCACTCGATGGTCGTGCCGACGAGCGTTGCCGCGGCCACGCGCCGCTGGTTGGCGCGCTCGCTGCGGGTCAAAGGGGAAGAAGTCACGTCTGGTGCCTCAGGATCGTTGGTTCGTGGCCCGGGCTCGGCCGGGACCGGCGGTGAAGGCCGTCACGCCGGCGCAACGATCGTATATGATCCACGTCTCTGCAGGGCGCGAGCCACGTCACGGACTCGTCACGGGCCCGTCCCTGGGCGGTCGCGGCGTCCGGGAGGGGGCTGCTCAGGAGGCCGGGGCCTCATCCTGGAGGGAGATGCCCCCGTTGCGGGCCCGCCGGATCAGGTCCACGACGCCGGCCAGCAGCGTGACGGCCAGGAACCCGGCGACGACCGCGACAGCGGCCACCGCCGCGGTGCCATGACCGGACGGTTCCACGTCCCCGCCGGCGGCAGGGATGCCGAGCGCCGCATAGAACGCGGCGGTCACGGCAGCCAGGCCGATCGCCGTCATCACCCGCTGCGCCGTCTGGGACACACCGCCGGCGGCACCGGCCGCGGTGAGCGGCACATCGTGCATGGTCAGGACCTGGGTGCTCGTCATCACCAGCGCCTGGGCGGGGCCCAGCAGGGCCAGCGACGCCGGCAGGGCCCAGTACGGCCAGTCCCCGGCGGCGATCTGCCGGAAGGCCAGCCCGGTCATCAGCATGGCCAGCAGGGACAGCGCCGCGCCGGTGACCACGAAGACCGGGCCGAACCGGTGGACGAATCCGCCGATGGCGGGGGACAGGACCATGATCAACAGGGCCGACGGCAGGCTGGTCAGGCCCGCCGCGAGCGCGCTCAGCCCCAACCCCTGCTGCGTGACGATGGCCTGCACGGCCCACAGGCCCGGCGTGGCGGCCAGGAAGGCCGCCGTGGCCACCGTGCCGATGGTGAACGAGGGGATGCGGAACAGCCCTGGGTCCACCATCGGGGCCCGCCCCGTGCGCGCCTGGTGCGCCTTCATCCGGGCCTCCCACCACCACCACAGCGCGGCGCAGACCGCGGAGGCCGCCAGCAGGAACCAGGTGCCCGGCAGGATGAACGGCACCATGACCCCGACGACCACCATGGCCAGCAGCAGGGCACCGACCGGGTCCAGGGCGGCGAGGGACCGGTCCTGTCCCGCGACCGTGGGGCGGACCGGCGGATGCAGCCAGGCCGCGGTCAGGGCCGCGGCGGCCAGGCCGATGGGCACGTTGACCAGGAAGGTCGCACGCCAGCCCCACTCCGGGCCGAGCGCGTCGATGAGCAGCCCGCCGAGGGAGGGCCCGATGGACACGCCCAGCCCGACGACGGTGCCCAGCAGGCCGTAGGCCCGGCCCCGGGCCCGGCCGTGGAAGACGTTCTGGATGATCCCGATGATCTGCGGGTTGAGCAGTCCCGAGCCCAGGCCCATCACCACGCGGGACAGATTGAGGACGAGCGGGTGCATGGCCAGCCCCGAGGACAGCGCTCCCGCCGTGAAGACGAGGATCCCCGCGATGAACAGGGGCTTGCGCCCCCAGAGGTCCCCGGCCCGGCCGGCGGGCACCATCGAGACGCCGAACGCCAGGGAGTACCCGGCCAGGATCCACTGCAGGTCCGCCGCGCTCGCCCCCAGCCCGCCCTCGATGGCCGGCAGGGCCACGTTGACGATGCTGACCCCCATGAGGGACATGAACAAAGGCACGAGCAGCACCGTGAGGATGCGCGCCCCCTCGGGTGGCAGCGCACGGGCGGCGCCGTCGTCCCGGGGGGACGGCGGGCCGGCGGGGGGTGGGGTCACTGGCCCTCCTGGGGCGGTCGGGGTGCGGCCGGGGCGGCCCGGCGGTGCAGCTGGCGGCCCTGGACGAGCCAGTACACCGGCACGAGGGCCAGGGCGAAGACGGCCAGGACCCAGTAGAGCCCGGCGGTGCCGTACCACTGGACGAGGATACCGGCGAGCAGGGGGCCGAACCCCATACCGGCGTCGATCCCCAGGAAGTAGGTCGAGGCGCCCATGCCGGCGCGCTCGCGCGGCACCCGCGTCACGCAGATCACCTGGCCGGCGGAGAGCAACTGGCCATAGCCGAGTCCGACGAGCACCGCCGCGGCCAGGAGGGTGGCCACGTGTGAGGCCATTGCGATGACGGCCAGTCCCGCGGCGAACAGCACGAAGGCCGGCAGCATGACCGGGTTGGGGCCACGGCGGTCCATGAGCCGGGCAGTGAACAGGCGGGAGACGAGCACGGTGGCCGCGTACACCCCGAAGAACAGGCCCGCCGTCGCCCCGAAGCCGCGCTCGACCGTGAGCGTGGCCAGGAAGGAGACGATCCCGGCGTACCCGAGGGAGTAGAGCGTGCCGATCGCCGCGGTGGGCACCGCCCCGGGTTCCACGAAGCGGGCCCACCCGGTCCGCCGCGCCGGGCCGGCCGCGGGGGGACGGGGGGAGCCGTCCTCAGCGGGCCGGGGACGGTAGTCCATGGCGAGGGCGATGAGCAGCCCGGCCAGGGACACGGCGGAGGCGAGGACCGCCAGGACGCCGAAGTCCGTTCCGGCCAGGGCCAGCCCCGCCATGGGGCCGGCCGCCACGCCGATCAGCGTGGACGAGGAGTAGTGGCTGGTGCCCTCGGACATCCTCGTACCCGGGATCCGGTTCACCGCAGCGGCGGCGATCACCGAGGAACCCACGCCGAAGGTCATCCCGTGCAGGGTGCGCACCACCAGCAGGGTGAGGACGGTCGGGGCCACCCAGTACAGCAACGGGGCGGCCACGAACGCACCGAAGGCGCACAGCAGCAGAGGCCGTGCGCCGAAGCGTTCGATGAGGGGGCCGGCGAAGAACCGGGCGACGAGCGTGCCGATGATGAACGTGGCCGCCACGGCCCCGCCCACCGCGTCACCGACGAGGAAGCGGCCGACCACGTACCCCGCCACTGTGGACAGCAGCAGGTGGACGTTGAAGAACATCATGATGTTGGCCAGGCAGGCCAGGACGAAACCCCGGTTCCACAACGTGCCCCGGGCCTCCCGGGCCGTGGCGGTTCCGGACCCGGGAGCGGGCGACGCGTTCGGCATACCTCTCAGAATAGGCTCGGCATACCTCTCTGGATAGGCACTACCGCGCGAGGCAGCGCGTGCCCGGGGGCCGATGCGGTGTCCGTGCCCGGCGTACGGGATAATCGAGGGCATGCGAGCAGTGGAAAGTGGATCCCCCCGTCATGACAGCAGCCCGGCCGGCCGGACCCGGACCTGGGCCTCGAAGGGCAGCGGCATCACCTTCGCGGTGATGGTGGTCGTGCTGCTCGTGGCGCTGCTGTTCGCGGCGAACCAGAACGACGTGATCGGCTGGCTCCTGGTGGCCATCTCCGCCGGCTGGCTGGTGCTCGCGATCCTCGTGGTGCTGGGCGTGCGCCGCGGCGCGAAGTCCGTGGACCGGCGGATGAAGGACATGTCCGCCTCACTGGCCCCGCGTGTCCCCGGCGCCGACCCGGCACCTCAGGCCCCCCAGGCCTCGACGGTCGACCCGATGCGGGACACCAAACTGGACCACTCCTTCAAGATCGTCCAGGTCCAGGTGCGCGTGGTCACCGAGGAGATGGACAAGGGCGAGGCAGCGGACACGGACATGGTGGCCCGCGCACTGGAGACGATCCAGATCACCGCCTCCAATGCCCGGGACATGCTCAAGGAACCCGCCGCCGGGACCGCGAGCGGCCGGACGGCCCCGGACGCCGGGC
>DATBUG010000466.1:0-4604 GCA_036516315.1 Citricoccus sp. | reverse complement strand
TGGAAGACCGAGATCCTGTCCTCCACCGAGTCGGACCTGGGCGGGTACAAGGACGTCCAGGTGGCCATCAAGGGCTCGGCCACGGACCCTGCCGAGGGGGTCTACGCGCACCTGAAGTTCGAGGGCGGGGTGCACCGCGTGCAGCGGGTGCCGGTCACCGAATCGCAGGGCCGGATCCACACCTCGGCCGCCGGTGTGCTGGTCTTCCCGGAGGTCGACGAGCCCGAGGAGGTCCAGGTCTCCCCGAACGACCTGAAGATCGACGTCTTCCGGTCATCCGGCCCGGGCGGGCAGTCGGTGAACACCACCGACTCGGCCGTGCGCATCACGCACCTGCCCACCGGGATCGTGGTGTCCATGCAGAACGAGAAGTCCCAGATCCAGAACCGCGAGGCCGCCATGCGCGTGCTGCGCTCGAGGCTGCTGGCACACCAGCAGGAACAGCTCGACGCCGAGAACGCGGCCAGCCGGGCCTCCCAGGTGCGCACCATGGACCGCTCCGAGCGGATCCGCACCTACAACTACCCGGAGAACCGGATCGCGGACCACCGCACCGGCTACAAGGCCTACAACCTCGACGCCGTCCTCGACGGTGACCTCGGACCCGTCCTGCAGTCCTGCATCGACCTGGACGAACACCACCGGCTCGAGGCGATCGGCCAGCAGGCCGGTCCGGCGGGCCATCAGGGGCGGTGAGCACCGCCGTGGGTGGCGCGTGGGGATCCGCCGGCCCGGCGCAGGGGCCGGTCGACGACGCGTCCGTGGACCGGGAACGGCGCCTGGACGCGCTGTTGCGCTGGGCGTCCGGTCAGCTGGCGGCGGCAGGCGTGCCGTCACCGCGCGCTGATGCCGAGCTGCTGGCGGCCCACGTGCTCGAGGCCCCGCGCGGGCGCGTCGGTGTCTGGGCCGTGACCGGACGGGAGCTGGAGCCGGCACAGGCTGATCAGCTGCGCCGGCTGGTCCGCGCCCGCGCCACCCGTGTCCCGCTGCAGCACCTCACCGGCACGGCGGCCTTCCGGTCCCTGGAGTTGCGGGTGGGACAGGGAGTCTTCGTCCCCCGCCCCGAGACCGAACTCGTGGCCGGCCGGGCCGCCGAGGCCCTGGCGGGACTGGTCCGCGACCGGGGCGCCACGCCGGTGACGGCGGTCGACCTGTGCACCGGGTCGGGCGCGATCGCCGCGGCGATCGCCGAGGAGGTGCCCGGCGTGAGGGTGCACGCGGTCGAGGCCGACCACGCCGCCGCCCGGTGGGCGGCCGAGAACCTGGGGCCCCGCGGTGTGACGCTGCACGTGGCCGACGCCGCCGCGGCGCTGCCCGGTCTCGACGGCGGTGTCGACGTCGTGGTCTCCAACCCGCCCTACGTGCCGGACGGGCGCATCCCGGACCAGCCCGAGGCGCGGCGGGACCCGGACCTGGCCCTGTACGGGGGAGGGGCCGACGGCATGCGCCTGCCCGCCGTCGTCGCCGCGACGGCAGCCCGCCTGCTGCGCCCCCGCGGCCTCCTGGTCATGGAACACGACGACACGCAGGCCCCGGCGATGGGCCGTTTGCTCGGGGAGTCCGGACTCTTCACGGCCGTGCTCACCCACCAGGACCTCAACGGACGGCCGCGGTACACCGAGGCCGTCCGCACCGCCCGGCCCGTCGCTGGGCGGCCCGGCGGCGAGTCGGTGGGAGAATGATCGGGTGAGCACGATGATCGACTGCACCACGGACGCCGGGCTGGACGAGGGCATCGAGGCCGCGCGGCAGGCACTGGCCCGGCAGCAGTGCGTCGTGCTGCCCACCGACACGGTCTACGGGATCGGCGCGGACGCGTTCTCCCCGCAGGCCGTCGCCGTCCTGCTGGCCGCCAAGGGCCGGGGCCGGTCGATGCCCCCACCCGTGCTGATCGCCGCGCCCCAGGTGATGGACGGACTCGCCGTGGACATCCCGGCGCCCGCCCGTGAGCTGGCCGAGGCGTTCTGGCCCGGTGCCCTCACGCTCATCCTCAGGGCCCAGCCGTCCCTGGCCTGGGACCTGGGGGAGACCCGGGGGACGGTCGCCCTGCGCGTGCCGGACGACCAGGTCGCCCGCGAACTGCTCCGCGAGGTGGGCCCGATGGCGGTCTCCAGCGCCAACCGCACCGGCCTGCCGGCGGCGACCTCGGCCGCGGCGGCCGAGCAGATGCTCGGCGAGACGGTGGCCGTCTACCTCGACGACGGCGACCGGGCGGTCTCGGAACCGTCGACGATCGTCGACTGCACCGTCACCCCGTTCCGGGTGGTCCGCCAGGGTGCCCTCCCGCTCGGCGAGCTGGCCGGCGTGGTGCCGGACCTGGTGGGCCCGGACGACGGGGCCGGCGAGCCGCCCACGTCCGGCGGGGAGCCGGCGCCCGGTGCCCCGGAGGTGCCGGAGGGCCGATGAGGGCCTACCTCCTGCTGCTCGCCCTCTCCGCCCTCGTCAGCTTCGCGCTGACGCCGGCGGTCCGGGTCCTGGCGTTGCACGGCCGGGTCTACACCCCCCGCCGCCAGCGTGACGTGCACCGCCGCCCGGTGCCCAAGCTCGGTGGTGTCGCGATGTTCGCCGGCGTCCTCGCCGGCCTCGGCATCGGGGCGATCGTGCCCTTCCTGGACGGCATCTTCGCGGACCCGGCCCCGGTGCGCGGGGTCGTGCTGGCCCTGGCGGTGGTGCTGCTGATGGGGGTGGCCGACGACCTCTGGGACCTGCACTGGACGCTCAAGCTGGCCGGCCAGGTGGGGGCGGCCGCGTTGGTGGCCCTGCATGGCATCCGGGTGGAGGCCATGCCGGTGGGGTGGATGCCAGTGGGCAGCGAACCGGTGCAGATCGCCCTGACGATCTTCATCCTGGTGCTGACCATGAACGCCATCAACTTCGTGGACGGCCTCGACGGCCTGGCCGCCGGCATTGCCGTGATCGGCGGCTCGGCGTTCTTCATCTACTCCTACCTGCTGACCCGGACGATCAACCAGTTCGACTACTCGAACATGGCCACCCTGCTGATGGCCCTGCTCGTCGGGTGCTGCCTGGGATTCCTGCCGCACAACTTCAACCCGGCACGGATCTTCATGGGCGAGGTCGGCGCCATGCTCATCGGGCTGCTGCTGGCCACGGCCGCGATCGCCGTCACCGCCGACTTCGAGGCCATGGAGGGCTTCCGGTTCCGCAACGTCCCGGCCTACATGCCGGTGCTGCTGCCGATCGCGGTCGTCGCCCTGCCGCTGGTCGACCTCTCACTCGCCGTGGTCCGGCGCACTGCCCGGGGAGCCAGCCCGTTCTCGGCCGACCGCGGACACCTGCACCACAAGCTCGTGGACGGCGGGTACACCCACCGCCAGGCGGTGCTGCTGCTGTACCTGTGGGCCTTCCTCATCGCCTACGGGGTGGTGTCGCTGAACTTCCTCGACTGGCGGATCGTGCTGCCGGTGCTGGCCGCGCTGCTGCTCGGCGCGGGATACCTCACCCTCCACCCCTGGGTGCGGGGGAGCGGCCGCGGTGACCGCCCATGAGGCGGAGGAACTCCGTGCGGCGGACGCAACCAGTCAACGACGAAAGGGCGGCACCGATGCGCGCACCCCAGGCCCCCCGCGGACGCGGCACCGGCCGCCGGCACCAGAACACCCGGGGCTGGTGGGGAATCCTCACGGCCTGCCTGGCCGCATCCCTGATCGTGCTCGCGCTGGCCGCGGGCGTCGCCGCCGCGGTGTCCGGACCCGGTGCCGCCGCCTCGCTGGCGCTGGCCGGCGTGGCCGTCGTGGTGCTCTCGGCCATGACCCTGGCGCTCACCGCGTGGTCCTGGAGCCGCTGGCGGGACCAGGCGATCTTCATCGCCCTGTTCGGCTTCGTGGTCAAGATCGTGCTGATGGCCGTGCTGCTCACCGTGGTGCCCGTCCCCGCTTGGCTGCAGACCCTGCCGGCCGGCCTCGGGGCCCTGGTCGCCATCGTGTGCTGGCAGGCCACGGAGGTGTCCGTCTTCGCCCGGACGCGGCAGCAGATCTACGACGACTGACCCGGTCGGGAGCCCGTCCGCGGCCGGGTGGTGGACGCCGAGCCCGGCGATTTCGACACAACGTAGAAATAATTCGCCCAATCGTCCGGAAACCGCCGGAAAACGGCCGATCTGGTCATGAGCACCGTGCCCGGTTTGGTAGGCTCATCACTGATCAATAACGACGGTCCGGGCTGAGCCGTGTCGCCGCCCGTGACCGCGTGGAGGGAACGCCCACTGACCGCGTTCCGCTGACGGACATTGCAGAGAGGATCAGCGTGCTACCGATCGTGCTCGCCAGCTCCACCGACCAGGGTGGATTCGCTCCTCCCACGATCGACCAGACCCACCTGCCGGACATCCTTCCCTGGATGGCCGAGTACGGCACGGGCTTCGGCAAGCAGATGCTGATGATCATCCTCTCGATCATCCTCATCACGGCCTTCTTCATGATGGCCATGCGCAAGCCCGGGCTCGTCCCCGGGAAGGTGCAGTGGCTCGCCGAGTCCGGTTACGCCTTCGTGCGCAACGGCATCGGCCGGGACATCATCGGCGAGAAGGAGTTCAAGGCCTGGGTGCCGCTGCTGTTCGGCATCTTCTTCTTCGTGCTGCTGAA
>DATBUG010000465.1:0-1574 GCA_036516315.1 Citricoccus sp. | reverse complement strand
TGTTCGCGGCCCGGTTCCGGGAGAACGCCGCGCGCGCCCTGCTCCTGCCCCGCCGGGACCCGCGCAAGCGCTCGCCGTTGTGGCAGCAGCGCCAGCGGGCGGCCCAGTTGCTCGAGGTGGCCCGGAAGTACCCGCAGTTCCCGATCATCCTGGAGACGGTCCGGGAGTGCCTGCAGGACGTCTATGACCTGCCGGCACTGAAGGCGCTGGCCGGGCGGATCGAGGACAAGTCACTGCGCCTGGTGGAGACCACCACCCAGTCCCCCTCCCCCTTCGCGCAGTCGCTGCTGTTTGGCTACGTGGCCCAGTTCATCTACGAGGGCGACACACCGCTGGCCGAGCGCCGGGCCGCGGCCCTCTCGCTGGACCCCGGGCTGCTCAGCGAACTGCTGGGCCGGGCGGAACTGGCGGACCTGCTGGACCCCGGGGTCATCGCCACGGTGGAGGCGGACCTGCAGCGGCTCTCCCCCCGTCGCCGGGTCAAGGGCGCGGAGGGCCTGGCGGACCTGTTGCGACTGCTCGGGCCGCTGACGGCCGCCGAGGCCGCCGCCCGGCTCCAGCCCGTGGAAGGTACGGGTCCCGTGCCGGAGCCCAATCCTCCGGGCCCACCGGACTCGCCGGGCCCGGAGGATCCGGCCGGTGCCCAGGATGACGAGGATGACGAGGACACCGTCGCCCACGCCACCGAGGGCGAGGCCGTGGTGCTGCTCGAGGAGCTGGTCGCGGCGAACCGCGTGCTGCGGATCCGGCTGGGCGGCCACGAGCACTTCGCCGCGATCGAGGACGCCGCCCGGCTGCGGGACGCCCTGGGGGTCGCGCTGCCCATGGGCGTGCCGTTGGCCTTCGTCGAACCGGTGGCCGACCCGCTGGGCGACCTGGTCTCCCGCTACGCGCGCACCCACGGTCCCTTCACGGCCACCGAGGCCGGCGCGGCGCTGGGGCTGGGGGCCGCCGTCGTGCACCAGGTCCTGCAGCGGCTGGGGGCCGAGCGCCGCGTCACCGAGGGCCGGTACCGGCCCGGTGGCTCCGGCCAGCCGGGCCCACTGGACGCCGAGTGGTGTGAGGTCGAGGTCCTGCGGCGGATCCGCCGCCGCTCGCTGGCGGCGTTGCGGGCCGAGGTGGAGCCCGTCGAGCAGTCCGCCTACGCCCGCTTCCTGGCGGACTGGCAGCACCTGGACCCCGCGCCCGGTGGCGGTTCCCCGGCCACGCTGCGCGGTACCGACGGGGTGGCCACCGTCCTGGACCAGCTCTCCGGGGTCCCGGTCCCGGCCAGCGCGTGGGAGTCGCACGTGCTGCCGGCCCGCGTGCGAGACTACGCCCCCGCCCAGCTGGACGAGCTGCTCGCCAGCGGCGAGTTCCTGTGGGCGGGCACCGCGGCCGCCGCCGGCACCGACGGCTGGCTCGCCTTCCACCCTGCCGAGACGGTGGACCTCGGGATCGTGCGCGCCGAGGGCTTCGAGCCCGGAGCGGCGCACCGGGCGCTGGAGGCGGTGCTCGAGGGCGGCGGGGCCTGGTTCTTCGGCCCGCTCGCCGCGCGCGTCCGGGCCGGCTGGGAGGGCGAGCCGCTGTCCACC
>DATBUG010000464.1:0-11441 GCA_036516315.1 Citricoccus sp. | reverse complement strand
ATTTGGCGTTCGTCCGGGGAGTCGCTATAGTTCTTCAAGGCCGTTCACGGTCAAGCGCCCTTAGCTCAGCTGGATAGAGCGTCTGTCTACGGAACAGAAGGTCAGGGGTTCGAATCCCTTAGGGCGCACCACCGGATCAGGTACTGATCCACCGGCAAGGCCGGACCCACCAGGGTCCGGCCTTCGTCGTTCCCGGGTCGGACGCGGTCTAGGGACGCGGCACCACGAAGTGGGTCATCCGCGCGTCGCGGCCGTCCAGCGTGGCCCACTCGCCCGGCACGGCGAACACCTGCAGGCCCAGGGTCGGCAGGCGTTCGGCCATCGAGACCACCGCTTCCTCGTCCGAGTCGATCGAGGCCAGCCGCATGCCCAGGTCCTGCACCCACGGCAGGTGGCCGACCACCATGAGGGTCCGCACCTGTTCCTCGGTCTCGTTGATCACGGCCAGGGCGCTGGCGGCGTCGGTTTCGTAGAGGCGGGAGTCGAGGTACGGGGTCGGGGCCTTCTCCCCCAGCTCACTGCATACCCAGGTGCAGGTCTGCCGGGTGCGCACGGCGTCCGAGCACACGATCATGTCCGGGAGGATGCCGTGGTCCACGAGCCACCTCCCCGCCAGCGGTGCCTCACGGTTCCCCCGGCCGGCCAGCGGACGCTCGTGGTCCGCCACGTCCCGCGGCCAGTCGGACTTGGCGTGGCGCAGGATGACCAGGGTCTTCTCCCCGGTGCGGTTGCCGTTGGCGGGATTCACGACGTCGGAGGGCATGGCCCCAGCGTAATGTGCCGTGACCGGTGGGCCGGCCGGGTCGCCTGCCGCGCGCACCAGCGGGGCGGCAGGCGCTCCGGCCGGGTCACAGGGCGTTCTGTCCGGTGATCTTCCGTCCGATCAGCAACGACTGGATGAACTCGGTGCCCTCGTAGGTGTGCACGACCTCCATGTCGGTCAGGTGCCTCGCCACGTGGAAGTCGAGCAGCAGTCCGTTACCGGCCAGCAGGTCCCGGGCCTGCTGGGCGATCCAACGGGCCTTGGTGGCGGTGTGCATCTTCGCGATCGAGGCCATCGACCCGGTCCACTGGCCGATCTCCTGCAGCTCGGCCATCCGGAAGCACAGCAGCTGGATGGCCGTCAGCTCGGTGAGCATCTGCGCCAGGGTGTTTTGTACGAGCTGATTGGACCCGACCGGCCGGCCGAACTGCTCGCGGACCTCAGCGTAGGTCACGGCCGCCTCGAAACACGCGAGGGCATGCCCCAACGCCTCCCAGGACGCGCCGCCGCGGGTGGTTGCCAGGACGCGGGACACGTCTCGGAAGCTCTCGACACCCGGCAACCGGTTCGCCTCCGGGATCCGCAGGTCACGGAAGGACAGGTCGGCCTGCAGGATCGCCCGTTTGCCGACCTTGCCCTCGATGACCTGGTAGTCGAAGCCCGCCGGACGGTTCTCGGGATGGCGGGGGTCCTCGCGTTCCATCACGAAGGCCTTGACCTGGCCGTCGGCCTCGTCCCGGGCGAAGATGATGACCAGGTGGGCCATGGAGCCGTTGCCGATCCACCGCTTGGCGCCGTTGAGGACCCAGGTGTCGCCATCCCGGCGAGCAGTGGTGTCCAGGTGCACCGAGTCCGAGCCGTGGCGGGGTTCGGTCAGCGCGAAGGCGCCGATGCTGCGCAGGGCCGCCATGTCCGGCAGCCAGCGCTGCTTCTGCTCCTCGGAGCCGAGCATGTTGATGGTGCCCATGGACAGGTTGGCCTGGACGCCCAGGAACGTGTTCATGGACCCGTCCCCGCGGGACAGCTCGGCCGTGGCGAGCCCGGCGGCCAGCCGCGAGAGCCCCGGACCGCCGTGACCCGTGATGGCCCCGCCGACCACCCCCGTGGCAGCCAGCGGCTCCAGCAGTTCGTAGGGGAACTCCGCGCGCTCCCAGTAGCCGTTGATGACCGGGAGCACGTCCCTGTTCACGAACTCCCGGACGGCGGCCCGGGCACGCCGGGCGTCTTCGGGCAGGTCCTGTTCGAGCAAGAGGTAGTCCGTGTCCCGCGCTGTGGTGAGCCCCGAGCGCAGGGACTCCAGGTACTCCGTGGTGTCCTGGGCCCAGTCGACGGTCCGGGGATCGACGGCCTGCGGCATCGCCTCAGTGTTCATAGCTGTACCAGCCCTTTCCGGTCTTACGGCCGAACTCGCCGGACCGGTACTTCTCCTCCAGCAGCGGGTGCGGTTTCTCGGACTCGTCCCCGGTCAGTTCGTAGGTGGCTTGGCGGATGAGGTAGGTGACGTCCAGGCCCACCAGGTCCATCAGCTCGAAGGGGCCCATCGGATGGCCCAGGGCGTTCTTGGCGGCCTCGTCGATGTCCTCGACCGAGGCGACCCCCTGGGAGTACAGGTCCAGGGCCTCGGTGCGGACCGCGCCCATCAGCCGGTTGGCCACGAAGCCGGGCACCTCCTTGTTGAGCAGGACCGGGATCTTACCCATGGCCCGGGCCACGGCCTCCACGGTGGCGACGGTGTCGTCGGACGTGCCGTCGTGCCGGACCACCTCGACGGCCTTCATGACCAGCGCGGGGTTGAAGAAGTGCATGTTGCACACCTTCTCCGGCCGGCCGGTGGCATCGGCCACCGCGGAGGAGCCGTAGGTGGAGGAGTTGGTGGCCAGGATGGCGTGGGGCGGGGCGAGCCGGTCCAGTTCGGTGAAGATGGCGCGCTTGACGTCGAGCTTCTCGGTGGCGGCCTCGATGACCAGGTCGGCCGTGGTGACGGCCGGTTCCAGGTCGGTGGTGAACGTGATCCGCTCCCAGGCAGCATCGGCGGTTTCCTGGTCCATCCGGCCCTTGGCGACCCGGCTGTCCAGCCAGGTGCGCATGTCCTGTTCCGCGGCGGACACGGCCTCGGCGGCCACGTCCCGCACGGTGGTGGTGAATCCCGCCACGGCGGCGGCCATGCCGATCTGCCGGCCCATGGCACCGGAGCCGATCACGAGGATCTGCTGCACCCCGGTGTCCGTCACCGTCCGGCCCGCGCCAGGGCCTGCGTTGTGGTTCATTGTCATCACTGGATCATCCTTCGTGTCGTCCGCTGAGCCCGTGGTGTCCGTGCCGTCCATGTCATCGGCCGCGAAACTCCGGGGTGCGCTTGGCCAGGAAGGCGGCGGCCCCCTCGGCCTTGTCCTCCGTGGTGTACAGCAGGGTCTGTGCCAGCCGTTCCAGCAGCAACCCCGTCTTCTGGTCGGTCTCGGCGCCCTGGGCGATGACGAGCTTTGCCAGCCGGACGGCCAGCGGCCCCTTGCTGAGGACCGTGGCGACGGTGCGGGCGGCCGTCACCAGCAGGTCGGCCGCCGGCACCACCTCAGTCACCACTCCGTAGCGCTCTGCCTGCTCGGCGGTGAGGATCCGGCTGGTGAGAATCATCTCGACGGCCCGGCCGGTGCCGACGAGCCGGGACAGTCGCTGCGTGCCGCCCGCGCCCGGCAGCACGCCCAGGGTCGCCTCGGGCAGGCCCATCTTCGCGTGCTCCGCCGCGATGCGAATGTCGCAGCTCATCGCCAGTTCCAGCCCACCGCCCATGGCCACCCCGTTGAGGGCGGCCAGGGTCGGCTTGGGGTAGTCCTGGATCCTGTCGTAGAGCCGCTGCATGTGGGCCGCAAGGCCGTACTGGAGGTCGTATCCGGCCAACTGGGAGATGTCCGCGCCGGCGATGAACGCCTTCTCACCGGCGCCGGTGAAGATGACGGCGGCGACCTCGTCATCCTCTTCCCAGGCGTCCAGGACCTGGGCGATCTCGGCCAGCACCGTCCGGGACAGCGCGTTGCGCTTGTCGGGCCGGTTGATGGTGATGGTCCCGACGGCGTCGCTCACCTCGGCCAGGATCGTCTCGAAGGCCTCCGGGAGACTCTCCGACGAGTCCGCGATGTCCTTCTGCTGGATGGTCTGCTGGTCGGTCTGCTGCTCGGTCTGCTGGTCGGTCATGTCAGGCCTCCGTCCGGGTGAAGGCGCCGATCCCGGTGAGGGTGCGGCCGATGGTGAGCTGGTGGACCTCGTCGGTGCCCTCGTAGGTGCGCACGGACTCGAGGTTGTTGGCGTGGCGCAGCGGGGAGTGCTCCAGGGTGATCCCGTTGCCGCCGAGCATCTCCCGCGCGTCCCGGGCGATGCCGATGGCGACCCGGCAGTTGTCCAGCTTGCCGGTGGAGATCATCGCCGGGGTCAGCGCCTTCGGGTCGGAGTCCTTGACCCGGCCGATCTGGTGGGCCAGCAAATAGCCCTTGTTGATCGCCACCGCCATGTCCGCCAGCTTGGCCTGGGTCAACTGGTAGGCCGCCAGCGGCGCCCCGAACTGAGTGCGGCCCATCGTGTAGTCCAGCACCGCGTTGAAGGAGTCCCGGGCGGCGCCCATCACACCCCAGATGATCCCGTATCGGGCCTCGTTCAGGCACTGGAACGGGCCCTTGAGCCCGATCGCGGAGTCGGCCGGCAGGATCGCCCCGGCGGGCAGGCGCACCTGGTCCAGGTGGATCTCGCACTGCACCGAGGCCCGCATCGAGAGCTTCTGGGCGATCGCCTCGGCCCGGAAGCCGGGGGTGTCCGTGGGCACCACGAAGCCGCGCACCCCCCGCCCGTCCCCGGGCTCACCGGTCTGGGCCCAGATGATGGCCACGTCGGCCAGGGTGGCCAGCCCGATCCATCGCTTGGTGCCGTTGAGCACCCAATCCCCGCCGGGCTCCTGGACGGCAGTGGTGGTCATCGAGGCCGGGTCCGAGCCGGCGCCCGGTTCGGTCAGCCCGAAGCAGCCCACCGCCTCTCCCGTGGCCATCGCCGGCAGCCACTGCTGCTTGTGCTCCTCGGAGCCGTGCTTATGGATCGCGGACATCGCCAGCGAGCCCTGCACCGAGACGAAGGTGCGCAGCCCGGAGTCCCCTGCCTCCAGCTCCTGGGCCGCCAGCCCGTACTCCACCGCGGACCGGCCGGCGCATCCGTACCCGGATAGGTGCATCCCCAGCACCCCCAGCCTCCCGAGCTCGGGGATGATCTCCCGAGGGAACACCGCCTGCTCGTACCACTGCTCGATGTTCGGCCGGATCGCCTCGTCCACCAGCGCGCGGACGTCCAGGGCGAGCTGCTTCTCCTGCGCGGAGAACAACCGGTCCATCCCCGTCAGGTCCACCGGCCCCAGGAACGAGGCGGAGGTGTCCTGTGAGGGGGCCGGGGTGGCCGGGGCCTTGGTCGTTGAAGTGGTCATTGAGGTGGTCGTTGAGGTGTTCATGGGTTTGCTCCTTGTGCCTGGGCCTGCTCGACGAGTTCCTTGCGCAGCAAGTACTTCTGGATCTTCCCGGAGGGGGTGCGCGGTAGTTCAGGGACAATGATGAGGCGTTCAGGCCAGTACGGCTTGGCCAGTCCTTTGGCCTCGAAGAACTCCTTCAGCGCGTCCAACGTCAACGCTTGCGTCCCCTCGCGCATGACGACGGCGGCGGCGGCAGTCTCCTGCAGCCGCTCGTGGGGGACGCCAATCACGGCCACGGCCTCGATGTCCGGGTGCTCGTACAGGACGTTCTCGACGTACGTCACCGGGATGTTCTCGCCGCCCCGGATGATGACGTCCTTGGTACGCCCGGCCAAGCGCACGTACCCGTCCTCGTCCATGGTGGCAAGGTCCCCGGTGTCGAACCAGTCACCATCGAACTCCTCGCGGGTCTTGTCGAGCTGGCCGAGATAACCGCGGAACAGGAACGGCCCGCGGATCTGCAGCTTTCCCTCTTCGCCGGGAGCGGCGAGCCGGCCGTCGAAGCTGACGACCCGCGTCTGCATCCCGTCCAGGGCACGCCCATCCGTGGAGATGATCTTCTCGTCCGGGTCGGAAGGGTGCCCCATGGTCACGAGGCAGCACTCCGTCTGGCCCCAGCCGCCGAAGACACTCGTCTCCGGCAGCTTTTCTTTGGCCTCGGCCACATAGGACCGCGGGATGGGCGCGCCCATGCAGCAAAAGTGCCTCAGGGAGCTCACGTCGTGTTCAGCGAGGTTCTTTGCACCGAGGAGGTCGTGCAGGAACGGCGTGGCCGCCGAGGTGTGGTTGATCCCGTGCTTCTCGACCAGTTCCACGAATTCCTCAACGTCCCACACGTCTTGGAAGACACCCGTGCCGCCCAGCATGATCGGCAGGGAGACGCCGTAGAGGAAGCCGGTCAGGTGCCCGAAGGTCGAGGCCATGTGGATGACCGAGTGCTCGTTTAGGCCGAGCCGGTCCGGCCACGGCAGCGCACCAGACAGCACCGAGTTGTGGGTGTGCATGACGCCCTTGGGACGGCCCGTCGTTCCGGAGGTGAACATGATGAGCGCCAGCGCATTCGGGTCCGGGCGGAGCCCGGCCAAGTCCACCGGGTCGGACTCCCGGCGGGCCCGGCCGCGGGCGAGGAAGTCCTCCCAGGCCGTGAAGCCATCCCGTGCCCCCTCCCCGTGCACGATCACGGTCTCCCTCAGGTCCGGCAGCTCCGGGCGCAGGCGATCAACCATGTCCGCGTAGTTGAACTTCCGGAAGGTCTCGGTGATGAACAGCACTGAGGTGCGCGCGGTGGCCGCCATGAAGCCGATCTCCCGGTCGCGGTAGATCGGGATCAGCGGGTTGGCAACGGCGCCGATCCGGTTGGCGGCCAGGTAGATGACCAGCCACTCGTACCAGTTGGGCAGCTGGATCGAGATCACGTCGTCGGACTGGATGCCGGACTCCAGCAGGGCGTGGGCACAGTCCTCGACGTCGGCGGCCAGTTCGGCGTAGGTGTGCTCACCGCGTACGTCGATCGTGCAGATCTGCCCGGGTCGCGCCGCGACGGCGTCGTCCAGGTAGTCGGCCAGCAACCTGTTCCGCCAGTGTCCGGACTCGGTGTAGGTGGCGATCTCCTCATCGGTGAGGAGCATCTCGAAAGTGTGGGGCATGGGGTTCTTCCTGGTCGTACGGCCACCCGGGGGGTGACAGCGGGGCAGGGCGGTCAGATCATCGTGAGGCCACCGGAGACCGAAAGGGTCTGGCCGGTGATGTACTTCGAGGCCGGGGAGGCCATGAACGCCACGGCGTTCGCGAGGTCCTCCGGCTGGGCCAGTCGACGCAGCGGGATGGACTTCTCCAGCGCCGTGCGCAGCTTGGGGTTCTCCGCGGAGATCTGCTCGAACAGCGGGGTGTCGGCAGGACCGGGGCAGACGGCGTTGGCCGTCACCCCGTAGCGGGCGGCTTCCCGGGCCAGGGTCTTGGTGAAGGCCACCACCCCGCCCTTGCAGGCGGAGTACACGGCCTCCCCGGAGGAGCCCACGCGGGCCGCGTCCGAGCCGATGTTCACCACCGTGCCGTGGCCCTGGTCCACCATCCGGCGCACCACGGACTGGGAGCAGTGCAGGACACCGTAGAGGTTGATGCCGATGACACGGTCCCAGACGTCCACGTCCGAGTCGAGGAAGGGACCGACCTTGTCCCAACCGGCGTTGTTCACCAGCACGTCGATGCGACCGAAGGTGGACATGACCTGGTCGGTCATCGCGTCCACGGCGACTCGGTCCGTGACGTTCACGGGGATGCCGATGGAGCCGTTGCCGAGCTCGGCGGCGGTGGCCTCGGCGGCCTCGCCGTTGAGGTCGGCGACGACGACGGTCGCGCCCTCGGCCACCAGGCGGGCGGCGATGCCCTTGCCGATGCCACTGGCGGCGCCGGTCACGATGCAGACGCGGCCCTGCAGATTCTCGTCGTTGACGGTGGTGCTCGTGCTCTGTTCAGTCATGGTGTGCTCCCTGGGTCGGGTGGTCTGGATGTCGGGGTGTCGGGACGGTGCGTGCGGGCGCCGGCTCAGGGCGCGACCTCCCGGGGGAGGTTCTGCCGGGAGATGATGAGCTTCATGATCTGGGCGGTGCCGTCGCCGATCTGCAGGCCCAGGACGTCGCGCAGCCGCTGCTCGATCGGCCGGGTGGTGAGGTAGCCGAACTGGCCGTGGGACAGCAGGCACTGGTTGATGACGTCGTACGCGGTCTTCGGCGCCCACCACTTGCACATGGCGGCCTCTTTGGTGTGGGGCAGGCCGGCGTCCTTGAGCCACAGTGTCTTCTGGCACAGGACCCGGGCCGCTGTCAGCAGCGTGTCGGCCTCGGCCAGCGGGAACGACAGCCCCTGGAATGAGCTGATGGGCCGGTCGAACGCCATCCGCTGGCTGGCGTACTCCCAGGTCTCGTCCAGGGTGACCTGGGCGGCGCCGATGACTTGGAGGCCGATGAGCGCCCGGGAGAAGTCGAAGCCCTGCATGACCTCCGTGAAGCCCTTGCCCTCGGCGCCGAGCAGGTTCTGTTCCGGGATCCAGGTGTCCGTGAAGGTCACGAACCCGCGGCCCACGCACTTGGTGCCCATGTCGGGCGTGCCCTGCCGTTCGACGCCGTCGCGGTCGAGTTCCACGAGGAAGGCGCTGATGCCCCGGCCCCGACGGTTCTCCTCCGTGCGGGCGAAGACCACGGTCGCTCCGGCATGCAGGGCGAAGGACATCGACTTGGTGCCGTTGAGCACCCAGCCATCGCGTTCCCGGCGGGCGGTGAGCCCGGGATTGCCGGCGTCTGAGCCGCCGTCGGGCTCGGACAGGCCGATGGCCACGACGTCCTCGCCGCTGGCGATCTTCGGCACCCAGGCCCGCGCGAGTTCCGGGCCCGCGTTGCGGGCCAGGATCTGCCCGACCAGGGAACCGACCACCTGGACGTAGCCGACGTTGATGTCCCCGCGGGAGATCTGCTCGGTGATCATCCCCGCCGTCAGGGCCCGCTCGCCCCGCCCGCCCAGCTCCTCCGGCAGCTCGGGGGCGATCAGCCCGCGCGCGCCCATCTCCCGGCGCAGTGCCGGGTCGATGACCCTGTCCGTCTCCCGCTGCTGGTACTGCGGGGCCAGTTCCTCGGCCATCGCTGCCGCGGCATCGATGTAGCCCTGCATCGCCGTGTCGATCGTGAAGTCCATGTCTTCCTTCGTCTGGTGTCCGTCGTCCGGGGATCAGCTGCCGGTCAGTGGCTGACGACCTTGGCGGCGAAGTCCGGGGCACGCTTCTCGGCGAAGGCGATCGCGCCCTCCATGCCCTCGGGCGAGACCGCGTAGAGGTCCAGGGCTGACATGGCCATGGCCGAGAGCCCGGCCTGGTGTTCCGTGTCCGCATTGAAGGACTGCTTGAGGAACCGCAGCGCGGTCGGAGACTTCTGGCCGATCTCGTCAGCCCATTCCAGGGCGGCCTCGAGCAGGTTCTCCGGCTCCACCACGCGGTTGACCAGGCCCCAGCGTTCGGCGGTGGCGGCGTCGTACTGGTGGCACAGGTACCAGATCTCCCGGGCGCGCTTCTCCCCGACCACGCGGGCCAGGTAGGCCGAGCCGAACCCGGCGTCGAAGGAGCCGACCTTGGGGCCCGACTGTCCGAAGCGAGCGGTTGAGGAGGCGATGGTCAAGTCACACAGCACGTGGAGCACATGGCCGCCGCCGATCGCGAGGCCGTTGACGGCAGCGATGACCGGCTTGGGGATGTCCCGGATGGCCTTGTGCAGGGCACCGATCTCGAACATCCCGGACTCGCTCGGACCGTAGTCACCGGTTTCCGCCCGCTGCTTGACGTCACCCCCGGTGCAGAACGCCTTCTCCCCGGCACCGGTGAGGATCACGGACTGCACCCCACGGTCCGCCCAGGCCATCTTGATGGCCTTGAGGATCTCCTCGACCGTCTTGGCACGGAACGCGTTGTACCGCTGCGGGCGGTTCATGGTGATGATGGCGGCGGTGTTACGCCGCTCGTAGATGATGTCCTCGAAGTCCGGGACGGACGGGGCCTGTGAGGAACCGGCGGTGGTGTTCGCAGCGGTGGTGTTCTCAGGGGTCATGATGGTCCTTTCCGTTGTGGTCCTGCCGCGGTTCCGGGCAGGTCCAGGGGTGGGTGGTCGGGCGGCCCGCGATCAGGCCGGTGTGCTCAGCAGGTCGCCGTACGCGGCTCGGTGGTCGGGGTGCACGGTCGTGGCGAGCATGAGGGCTGACTGGCGCTCCACGAACTCCTCGAACGTCATCCTCGGCGCGAAATACCAATGCTTCAGGGACCACGAGTGGGCGATCAGGAGCAGGTCGTAAGAGAGGATCCGGGTGTCGACCGGCAGCAGCAGGCCGCGTTCCAGGGCCTCCTGGATGGCGTCTGCCAGAGGCTGGGCCGTCCTGACCTCGAGGTCTTTGATGAGTCGGCGCCCCTCCTCGTTCAGAGTGTGGGATTCGCGGTACGTCAGCAGCACCGCCTCGCGGTTGTCGTCGACCACCCTGCAGTAGGCCGAGAAGGCCGCGACCATGCGCCGTACCGGGTCCGCCTCCGGCGCCACGGCAGCAGGGATGAGCCGTGCCATGTCGTCCAGGACACCGAGGATCACGCCTTGGACGAGCTCCTGCTTGTTGGCGAAGTAGCGGTAGATCAGCCCCACGGAGACGCCCGCTTCGTCGGCCACCGCCTGCATGGAGACGCCGTGTGAACCACGGCGCTCCATGAGTCGCGCCGCCGCGTCGAGCAGTTGACGGGTCCGGGCGTCCGAACGCGCCTGACGCGCGGCCTCGGCCGGTACAGCCAGCTCTTCCGCACCCCTCAGCACCATGGACTTGTCCCTTCAGTTCACGTGAAGCTCAGTTCACTAGGAATGAATGATCGTTCATTCGTGACAGTACTCACACATTCATGCAGGGTCAAGGGCGCGCTGCTGAGGTTAAATGACGAGGACCCCGGATCCAGTGGATCCGGGGTCCCGCGAGGCCGAGCTGATCTCGGTCAGATGCTGTACTCGGGCGCCGCCCACACGACCACCTCGGGGTGCTCGTAGAACCGGTAGCCCTGACCGCGCACGGTGCGCACGGTGCCGGACAACCGGCCCAGCTTCGAGCGCAGCCGGCGGATGTGGACGTCGATGGTCCGCTCGTTCGGGACCTCCTCGGAGTTCTTCCACAGCGACTCCAGCAGCTCGTCACGCCCGACGGTACGGCCACCGTTCTCGACGAGGTAGTTGAGCAGCTCGAACTCCTTGTAGGTCAGGTTCAGCCCCTCCCCGTCCAGCATCACCTCGCGGCGGGCCAGGTCGATCAGCACGCCGGGCTGCCGGGTGGAGACGGGAGCCGGAGCCTGCATCAGGTCCGGCCGGGCGCCCTGCTGGATCGTCGGGTCCCCGAGCACCTGGCGCACGACCTCGAGGTCGGAACCGGGCGCGCCGGCCGGCGCGATGGCGACGGCCGCGGCCGACTGGGAACCGGGGACCAGGGACTCGACGTAGTGGCGCAGTTCGTTGGCGAGCCTCGTCAGGGAGGTCCCGGCCGCGGAGGCGGCCGACTCGTCCATGCCCACGTAGATCACGAAGCCACGAGCCTCCGTCTCGGTGGCCACCGACTGGGGCCCCGGGATCCCGTTGGGGGCCAGGACGGGCGTGGGGGCGGTCTCGGTCGAGACCTGGG
>DATBUG010000463.1:0-13030 GCA_036516315.1 Citricoccus sp. | reverse complement strand
CGATCTGTGGAGGGCTTGGGCAGGCTGGAGGGCTTGGGAGCGCGCGGGCGCCCGGGCTTCGGAGCCGGTCCCGGCGCCGGTTCCTGTGCCGGTTGCGGCGCCCCGGTCGTGTCGGCCGGCGCCGCGGGGGACTCCTCCTGGGCTCCCGTGCCCTGGGCACTCTGGGCTCGCGTCTCCTGGGCGCTCGTGGCGTCCGCGGACTCGCCGACGGCCTTCACGGAGCCCAGCACGGCCTCCGTCTCCGCGGCCGCGAGGGAGTTCTCCGGCGCGCTCTGCGCCGGGGTGTCCTCCTCCGGGGCGGCGGGCGCACCGGAGTCGGCGGGGGCCGGTGGTTCGGGTGCCTGCGGCACGGTCTCGTCCACCGGCTGCGGGGTGGACTGCTGGTCGTCGGGTTGCTGACTGGTCGTCACCGCTGAAACTCCCTGTTGGTGCCCTGCACCGACTGGCGGCCGCAGGGACGACTGGACACGATCATCACCAGCGTACCGGCTGGACCTAGAATGGGACGCCGAACACCCCGCGCCCCGTCTCTGCGGACCGGCGCGGGAGCCCAGCACCACCCGTCCCCACAGGTCCCAACAGAAGGTCGTCCATGTCCCGCAAGGCATCACTGTCCGGTTTCCACGAGTGGCTCCCCGCCGAGCGGATCGTGGAGCAGCACGTCCTGGACACCCTGCGGACCACCTTCGAGCTGCACGGCTTCTCCTCGATCGAGACGCGGGCCGTGGAGACCCTGGGGCAGCTGCTGCGCAAGGGCGAGATCGACAAGGAGGTCTACGCCGTCTCCCGGTTGCAGGCCGATCCCGGCGAGCGGGCCGAGGCGGCCGACGACCCGAACCGGCTCGCCCTGCACTTCGACCTCACGGTGCCCTTCGCCCGGTACGTGGTGGAGAACGCCGGCCACCTGTCCTTCCCATTCCGCCGCTACCAGATCCAGAAGGTCTGGCGGGGCGAGCGGCCCCAGGAGGGCCGGGCCCGCGAGTTCACGCAGGCGGACATCGACGTCGTGGGTGACGGTTCCCTGCCGTTCCGGTACGACGTGGATGTCGCCCTCGTGATGGCCGAGGCGTTGGCCGCCCTGCCGATCGGCGACTTCACCATCCGCATCAACAACCGCAAGCTCGCCGAGGGCTTCTACCGCGGACTAGGCCTGACGGACACGGCCGGGGTGCTGCGCAACATCGACAAGCTCGAGAAGGTCGGTCCGGAGCAGGTCTCCCGCCTGCTGCAGTCCGAGCTCGGAGCCAGCGAGGAGCAGGCGGCCCAGGCGTTGGCGCTGGCCGGGATCCGTACGGCGGACACCTCGTTCGTCGAGCAGGTCCGCGCCCTCGGCGTGACCCACGAACTGCTCGAGGAGGGCTTGGAGGAACTGGCCGCCGTCGTCGGAGAGCTGCACCGCCGCGCGCCCGGGCGCGCCGTCGCCGACCTCTCCATCGCCCGCGGGCTCGACTACTACACCGGCACGGTCTACGAGACGGTGCTCGTGGGGCACGAGCAGCTCGGTTCCATCTGCTCC
Organism: Citricoccus sp.; assembly: GCA_036516315.1. GTDB lineage: Bacteria > Actinomycetota > Actinomycetes > Actinomycetales > Micrococcaceae > Citricoccus. The sequence continues at coordinate 11,514 of DATBUG010000463.1, read as the reverse complement.
GGCGGGCGGTACGACGCCCTGGCGGCCAAGGGCAACCGCACCTTCCCGGGCGTGGGCCTGTCCATCGGCGTGACCCGGCTGCTGATGCGGATGTTCTCGGCGCAGATGGCCTCCGCCACGCGCCCGGTCCCCACCGCCGTGTACGTCGCCCTGACCCACGACGACGACTGGTCGGCCGCCCAGGACACCGCCCAGGCGCTGCGCGCCCGTGGCGTCGCCGCGGAGGTGGCCGTCACGGCCGAGAAGTTCGGCAAGCAGATCAAGTACGCCGACCGCCGGGGCATCCCCTTCGTGTGGTTCACCCGGGTCGAGGAGGGCCGGACGGTCCACGAGGTCAAGGACATCCGCTCCGGCGAGCAGGTCCCAGCCGACCCGCAGACGTGGATGCCGCCGCACGACGACCTGCGCCCGCGGGTCATCGGCGCCTGACGAGAACCAGGGCCCGGCCGGCCAGGCCCACGGCGAACACCGCCAGCATGACCAGCACCGACTGCCAGGGCAGCGTGAAGGCCAGTAGCAGGCACGCCACCGCGCCCGCGAGGTTGAGCCAGCGCGGTCCCGGCACCACGCGCTCGGTGAGCGTGGCGGCCGAGAGGTTGGCCACCGCGTAGTACACCAGGACGCCGAAGGACGAGAAGCCCACCACGGTCAGCACGTCCGTGGTCAGCAGCACCAGGACGACCACCGCGGCCGCCGCCAGCTCGGCGACCCACGGAACGGACGTCCGCGCCGAGATCCTCGTCAGCGGCCGGGGAAGGTCCCCCTGGCGGGCCATCGCCAGCGACGTCCGGGAGATGCCCGCCACCAGGTTCAGCATCGAGCCCAGGCAGGCCAGCGCGGCGCTGGCTGCCGCGAGCCAGACCCAGTCCGGACCGAACGTGACCTCGACGGCGTCACGCACGGCGGTACTCGACCGGCCGAGCCCGTCGGTGCCCAGGACGCGCAGCAGGCTCAGCGCCAGGAGGAGGTAGAGCACGAGCGTGAACGCCAGTGCGCCGAACACGGCCCGGGGGATGGTGCGCCGCGGGGCGCGGACCTCCTCGCCCATCGTCGCGATCCGCGCATACCCCGCGAAGGCGAAGAACAGCAGTCCCGCTGCCTGCAGCACGCCTAGCGGGGTGACCCCGTCGGCCGCGGTGGCGGGGCCGGACGGGCCGGCCGGGGAGGCCGCGAACCCCGCCGCGATCACCACCGCCAGGACCAGCAGCACCGGGACGAGGACCGCCACGGTCACCTGCACCGTGCGGTCGACCCCGGCGAGGTTCACGGCGGTGACCGCCACGACGGCGGCGATCGCGATCCACCGGGACGTGACGTCACCGGCCGGCGCGACGTACAAGGCGACGGTGTACGCCATGGCGGCGACGGAGGCGGACTTGCCCGTGACGAAGCCCCAGCCGGCCAGGAAGCCGGCCCAGTCGCCCAGCCGGCGCCGGCCGAAGACGTAGGCGCCGCCTGAGGTCGGCTGCACGGCCGAGAGCTGGGCCATGGCCGTGGCGTTCACCCAGGCCGTGGCCCCGGCCAGGACCAGGGCGAGCACCACGAGCGGCCCCGCCGTGGAGGCTGCCAGGCCCAGGGAGGTGAACACGCCGGCCCCGACCATCGAACCGATCCCGACGACGGCCGCTCCGGCCAGGCCCAGGCGGCGCTGCAGGGTGGCGGGGGTACCCGGAGTGGGGGCTGCACCGGTCATGGTCCGTCCTCGTGCGGGGAATCCGTTCCGGACCACCGACTAGAATCAACCGGGGGCCGGCCGGCGGCAGGGCGCATCGCGCCCGTGGCGCGCCGACGGCTAGACACCTACCACACCAGATCGACACCGAACCAACATCCCGGTGAACCGGGACCGGAAGGACCCTCGTGCTGCGCACCCACCAGCTGGGCGAACTCAACGCCTCGCTCATCGGACAGACCGTCACCGTCACCGGCTGGGTGGCCCGCCGCAGGGACCACGGCGGCGTGGCCTTCGTGGACCTGCGCGACGCCTCCGGTTTCGCCCAGGTCGTGGTGCGTGACGAGAAGGACTTCGACCCGCTGCGCAACGAGTACGTCCTGCAGGTCACCGGCACCGTGGAACGCCGCCCGGAGGGCAACGAGAACCCCAACCTGCCCTCGGGCGAGGTGGAGCTGATCACGGACACCGTGACCGTGCTGAACACCGCGGCCCCGCTGCCGTTCCAGGTGGACGAGCACGTCGAGGTCGGGGAGGAGGCGCGGCTGCGCCACCGGTACCTGGACCTGCGCCGCCCCGAGCCGTCCCGGATCATGCGTCTGCGCTCCGAGGTCAACCGCACCGCACGCAACTTGCTCCACGACGAGGGCTTCGTCGAGGTCGAGACTCCGACCCTGACCCGGTCCACCCCGGAGGGGGCGCGCGACTTCCTCGTCCCGGCGCGCCTGTCCCCGGGCTCCTGGTATGCGCTGCCGCAGTCGCCCCAGCTGTTCAAGCAGCTGCTGCAGGTCGGCGGCATCGAGAAGTACTTCCAGATCGCGCGCTGCTACCGGGACGAGGACTTCCGGGCCGACCGGCAGCCGGAGTTCACCCAGCTGGACATCGAGGCCTCGTTCGTGGAGCAGGACGACGTCATCGCGCTCGGCGAGAAGATCGTCCGGGCCGTGTGGGCCCTGGTGGGAGTGGACGTCCCCACCCCGATCCGCCGGATGACCTACCGCGAGGCCATGGAGAAGTACGGCTCGGACAAGCCGGACCTGCGCTTCGGTCTCGAACTGACGGACCTCACCGAGTACTTCGCCGGCACCCCCTTCCGGGTGTTCCAGGCGCCCTACGTCGGCGCCGTCGTCATGCCGGGCGGCGCCTCGCAGCCGCGCCGCACCCTGGACGCCTGGCAGGAGTGGGCCAAGCAGCGCGGTGCCAGGGGACTGGCCTACGTGCTCGTGCAGGAGGACGGCTCGCTCACCGGCCCCGTCTCGAAGAACATCTCCGAGGCGGAGAAGGCCGGTCTGGCCGAGGCCACCGGCGCGGAGCCGGGGGACTGCGTGTTCTTCGCCGCCGGGGAGGCCAAGGCCTCCCGGGCCCTGCTCGGTGCCGCCCGCGTCGAGATCGGCCACCGGGTCGGACTGATCAAGGACGCGGGCCCGGGCGTGCCCGCCGCCGAGGCGGACTGGAGCTTCGTGTGGGTCGTGGACGCGCCCATGTTCGAGCCGGCCGCCGACGCCGTGGCCTCGGGTGACGTGGCCGTGGGCTCGGGGGCCTGGACGGCCGTGCACCACGCCTTCACGTCCCCGAAGCCCGAGTTCCTGGACACCTTCGACACCGACCCGGAGAACGCGCTGTCCTACGCCTACGACATCGTGGTCAACGGGCACGAGGTGGGCGGCGGGTCCATCCGTATCCACCAGGCCGAGGTCCAGGAGCGGGTGTTCCGGCTCATGGGCCTGGACCAGCAGTCCGCCCAGTCCAAGTTCGGCTTCCTGCTGGAGGGCTTCAAGTACGGCGCCCCGCCGCACGGCGGCATCGCCTTCGGCTGGGACCGCATCGTCGCCCTGCTGGCCGGCGCGGACTCCATCCGCGAGGTCATCGCGTTCCCGAAGACCGGCAACGGCTACGACCCGCTCACGGCAGCGCCCGCACCGATCACCCCGCAGCAGCGCAAGGAGGCTGGCGTCGACGCCCGGCCGGAGCCGAAGCAGGCGGACGGCGCGTCCGTGGAGACGGACGGCGCCGGGGCGTGAGCACGGCCGGCGGGGGTGAGGAGCGGGACCGGCGCGTGGTCCCGCCCACGGCGGTGCGCCTGCTGCCACTGCTCGTGGTGACCTTCGGCCTGAGCATGCTCATCGACCTCACGACCGACTGGCCGATGCTGCTGCGGTGGCTCGTGGCCGGTGCCGGCGGCGTGCTCGCGGCCGTCGTCGCCGTGCGCCTGTGGGCGGCCCGCCGGCGCTGAGACCTGCCTGCGGCGCCGAGCCCTTGCGCCGGCATGGTCAGCCGCGCCGGGGCCCGTTCAGGTCATCGGTGTCCACCCACACCGTGAAGGGCCCCGCATTGACCAGGGCCAGGTCCATCATGGCCCCGAAGACGCCGCGTTCGACGCGCACGCCGTGTCCCGCGAGCTCGGCGGCGAACCGTTCGTACAGCGGCTCGGCCTGTTCTGCCGGTGCGGACCGGCTCCAGGAGGGCCGCCGGCCCTTGCGGACGTCCCCGTACAGGGTGAACTGGCTGACCACCAGGGCGCCGGCGGCGGCGGAGACGAGGGACTGCTCGTGATCGAGCACGCGCAGCCCCGCCACCTTCGCGGCCAGCTGGGCCGCCTCGGCCTCGGTGTCCGCCACGCACACGCCCAGCAGCACCACCAGCCCCGGTTCGTCGAGCCGACCCACCACCTCGCCGTCGACCGTGACGGAGGCGGACGTGGTGCGCTGCAGCAGGGCTCTCATGCCTCCATGGTGACTCATCTAGGCTGGAGCGGTGAGTGATCTGTTCAGTGCCCTCGGTGGCCCGGTGGAGGCCGGGCCGCCCGACGACGACGCCGGCACCGGCGGCGGCCGGGCGCGGGCGGGTGCTCCGCTGGCCGTGCGGATGCGGCCGCGCACGGTCGACGAGGTCGTCGGCCAGCAGCACCTGCTCCACACCGGTTCGCCCCTGCGCAAGCTGGCCGAGGGGGAGGCCGCCCGCGGCGCGGGCGCGGGGCCGTCGTCGCTGATCCTGTACGGCCCCCCGGGCACCGGAAAGACCACGCTGGCGCACGTCATCGCCCGGGGTCCGGGCCGGACGTTCGTGGAACTCTCGGCGATCAGCTCCGGGGTCAAGGACGTGCGGGCCGTCATGGACCGGGCCCTGGACGACCGGGACCTCTACGGCCGGACCACCGTGCTGTTCCTCGACGAGATCCACCGGTTCAACAAGGCCCAGCAGGACGCGCTGCTGCCGGGGGTGGAGAACCGCTGGGTGGTGCTCGTGGCCGCCACCACGGAGAACCCCTCGTTCTCCGTGGTGGCCCCGCTGCTGTCCCGCTCGCTGCTGCTGACCCTCAAGCCGCTCACGGACGCGGACATCGGCGGCCTGCTGGACCGGGCCGTGGCGGACGAGCGCGGTCTCAACGGTGCGGTGCAGCTGTCCGCCGAGGCCCACGAGTACCTGGTGCGGATGGCCCAGGGGGACGCGCGCCGGGCGCTGACGACGCTCGAGGCCAGTGCCGGGGTCGCCCTGGACCGCAGCCAGGCGGCAGATCCACCCGGGGACCCGGACACGGTGCCCACGGTCACCGTGGAGGACGCCGCGCAGGCCATGGACCGCGCGGTGCTGCGCTACGACAAGGCCGGGGACCAGCACTACGACGTCATCAGCGCGTTCATCAAGTCGATCCGCGGCTCCGACGTCGACGCCTCCCTGCACTACCTGGCGCGCATGCTGGAGGCGGGGGAGGACCCCCGGTTCATCGCCCGGCGGCTGATCATCTCCGCCTCCGAGGACGTGGGGATGGCGGACCCCACCGCCCTGCAGACCGCCGTGGCCGCGGCCCAGGCCGTCCAGCTGATCGGCATGCCCGAGGGCCGGCTCGTCCTGGCCGAGGCGGTGGTCCACCTCGCCACCGCACCGAAGTCCAACGCGTCCTACACCGCGATCAACGAGGCCATCGCCGACGTGCGGGCCGGGCGGGCGGGGCAGGTGCCGACCCACCTGCGGGACGCGCACTACCCCGGTGCGGCCGGACTGGGCCACGGCAAGGGCTACGTCTACTCCCACGACGCCCCGCACTCGGTGGCCCGGCAGCAGTACGCGCCCGACCCCCTGCTGGGCCGTGACTACTACCGGCCCACCCGCAACGGGGTGGAACGCCACCTGGGCGACCGGGTCCAGAACCTGCGGTCGATCATCCGGGGCACGCCGGCGCCCGAGCGGGACGCGGCGGCCGAGCGGTCCGAACCGGACGGCGCGGACTGACCCGGGCCAGCGCGGTACGACCGGCCTAGGATGGGAGTCGATCGCATCCCGCGTGACCCGAGTGACCAGGAGGCCCCGAGGTGACCACTCCCGCCAACAACCCCGCGTCCCGGCTGGTGCCGAACACCGCGGAGGTGGACTACCGGATCCTGAAGACCGTGGGCAGCTACGACGAGGCCCAGGAGCTCGTGGACCGGCTCTCCGACGGCGGCTTCCCGGTGGAGAAGACGCGCATCGTCGGCACCGGGCTGCGGTCCGTCGAACAGATCACGGGCCGGCTCACCACCGGCCGCGCCGCGGGGCAGGGCGCCCTCGGCGGCCTCTGGTTCGGCCTGATGATCGGCATCCTGTTCTGGATCCTTGCCCCGGGGTCCGGGGTGCTGATGGTGCTGCTGGCCCTCGGGTTCGGTGCCGTCTGGGGTGCCGTCTTCGGCGCCATCGGCCATGCCGCCCAGCGCGGCAAGCGGGACTTCTCCTCGGTCCAGGTCATGGAGGCGGAGTCCTACGACGTGCTCGTCGAGGCGACGCACGTGGCGCAGGCCGCCCGTGTGGCCGCCGGCGAGGCGATGCCTGACCCCCGGGACTGAGGTCCGCCCCTCGTCCGGGAACTGGTAGACTGGTCCGCTGTCTGGCAAGCGTCGCCAGTAGTTCCCGGGGGTTGCCGGGCCTTCGCGGGCCCGGACGGCCGCCGGTTCCGTCCCGGCCGGACCCGTGTTCGGGGTCCGCCGACGTGCGACGCTGCAGCGATGACGGGCAGCGGCATGCCCCTCAGCTCTCCGCAGGACGTGACGGAGGCCAGGTTCCGGTCCACCACTTGTCACACCGCGGGTCCGCCCGCGTCGTGCCAGGGCCGGAGATCACACCAGAACCGTGCCGCCTGACAAGAAAGGTCCCCCGTGGCTTCGAACCTCCGTTCCCGCCGTACGGTGCGCCACTCGCGCGCCCTCGGCATCGCCCTGACTCCCAAGGCCGAGAAGTACATGGAGCGCCGTCCGTACGGCCCCGGCCAGCACGGCCGCGCCCGCCGGAAGGCCGACTCCGACTACTCGGTGCGCCTGAAGGAGAAGCAGCGCCTGCGCGCGCAGTACAACATCCGCGAGGCGCAGATGCGCCGCTACTTCGAAGAGGCCAAGCGCACCGCGGGCCTGACCGGTGAGAACCTGGTCGAGCTGCTCGAGTCCCGCCTGGACGCCCTGGTGCTGCGTGCCGGCTTCGCCCGCACCATCGCCCAGGCCCGTCAGATGGTCGTGCACCGCCACATCATGGTGGACGGCGCCCGCGTCGACCGCCCGTCCTTCCGCGTCAAGGAGGGCCAGCTGATCCACGTGCACTCCCGCTCCGAGAAGATGGTGCCCTTCCAGATCTCCGCGACCGGTGCGCACCAGGAGGTCCTCCCGGCCGTCCCCGCGTACCTGGACGTCGAGATCGACAAGCTGCAGGCCAAGCTCGTCCGCCGCCCGAAGCGCTCCGAGGTCCCCGTGACCTGCGAGGAGAACCTCGTGGTCGAGTACTACGCCCGCTGATCCCCAGCACCACAGGACCCGGCCTCCGTCCACGGAGGCCGGGTCCTGTGCTTTAAGGCACCCTCCCCGCAGCAGAGTCCGCCCACCGGTCCACACCCCGGTAAGGTGGACCAGTCACCCCCGGAAAGGACCACCCTGTCGTGATCAAGCGCGTACTGCTGCTCGGCGTCGGCGCCGCCGCCGGATGGCTCGGCCACACGGCGTACAGCAAGGGCCGCGATGCGGCCGCCCTCAAGGCCGAGGAGACCCTCCGGACCACGCTCAACCCGGAGAACATCGGCCGCAACGCCGGCCAGGCGGCCGCCACGGCGCTGGCCGCCAGCGCGCGTTCCTTCGCCTACCAGCTGCGCGAGGAGGTCCCCGCCTGGAAGACCCTGTCCTCCACGCTGGCCGAGCGCACCCCGCACCCCGCGGCCGACGAGGCCCCCGCGGCAGGACGCGAGACCATCCAGGGCACCGCCACGCCGGCACCCCACCCGACCACCCGTCCCGACTCACGGAAGCAGTCATGAAGTCCCAGGAAATCGCCCGTCGCTGGCTCGAGTTCTTCGAGAAGAAGGACCACACCGTCGTCCCCTCGGCCTCCCTGGTCTCCCCGGACCCGTCGCTGCTGTTCACCATCGCCGGCATGGTCCCGTTCATCCCGTACTTCCTGGGTGAGGAGACCCCTCCCTACCGCCGCGCGACCACCGTGCAGAAGTGCATCCGCACCGCGGACATCGAGGAGGTCGGCAAGACCGTCCGCCACGGCACGTTCTTCCAGATGTGCGGCAACTTCTCCTTCGGGGACTACTTCAAGGAGAAGGCCATCCCCTTCGCCTGGGAGCTGCTGACCTCGCCGCAGGACCAGGGCGGTTACGGACTGGACCCGGAGCGTCTCTGGGTCACCGTCTACGAGGAGGACGACGAGGCCGAGCGCATCTGGCGCGAGGACGTGGGCGTGCCCGCGGAGCGCATCCAGCGGCTGGGCAAGGCGGACAACTACTGGCACACCGGCCAGCCGGGACCGGGCGGGCCGGACTCGGAGATCTTCTACGACCGGGGCCCGCAGTACGGTGCCGAGGGCGGACCCGCGGCGGACGACAACCGCTACATGGAGATCTGGAACCTCGTGTTCATGCAGTACCAGCTCTCCGCCGTGCGCTCCGGGACGGACTTCGACGTCGCCGGCGAACTCGAGCACAAGAACATCGACACCGGGCTGGGCCTGGAGCGGCTCGCGATGATCCTGCAGGGCGTGGAGAACATGTACGAGACGGACCAGGTCCGTCCCGTCCTGGACCGTGCCGCCGAGCTGGCCGGGAAGCAGTACACCTCCACGGAGGACCCCGGGGACCCGCACTACGCCGACGACGTGCGGCTGCGGATGGTCGCCGACCACGTGCGCTCGGCCCTGATGCTGATCACCGACGGCGTGGTGCCGGGCAACGAGGCCGGCGGTTACGTGCTGCGCCGCCTGATCCGCCGGGCCGTGCGGGCCATGCGGCTGATGGGCGTCACCGAGCCGGTGCTGCCCGAGCTGCTGCCCGTCTCCCGGGACGCGATGGTCGGCACCTACCCGGAGATCGGCAAGGACTTCGAGCGCATCTCCCGGATCGCCTACAACGAGGAGAAGGCGTTCCTGCGCACCATCACCGCCGGCACCGCGCGCATGGACGGCGCCGTCGCGGCCGCGCGGGCCACGAACCCGCAGAGCCCGGGCATCTCCGGGGCGGACGCGTTCGAGCTGCACGACACCTACGGCTTCCCGATCGACCTGACCCTCGAGATGGCCGAGGAGGCCGGGGTGAGCGTGGACGAGGCCGGCTTCCGGGCCCTGATGACCGAACAGCGCGAGCGGGCCCGCAAGGACGCCAAGGCGAAGAAGTCCGGCCACGTGGACTCCTCCGCCTACCGCGAGCTCGCGGCCGAGGGGGACACCGTCTTCACCGGCTACACCGAGCACACCACGGAGTCGCGCATCCGCGGCCTGCTCGCGGACGGCCAGCAGGTCCGCTCCGCCGCGGCCGGCCAGGAGCTCGAACTGGTCCTGGACGCCACCCCGTTCTACGCCGAGGCCGGCGGCCAGGCCGCGGACACCGGGCTGATCACCGGCGACGGTTTCGTGCTCGAGGTCCTGGACGTCCAGGCCCCGGTCAGGGGCCTGAGCGTGCACAAGGTCAGGGTCAAGCAGGGCGAGGTGCCGGCCGGGGCGACCGCCGTCGGCGCGATCGACCTGCAGCGCCGCCTCGACGCGCAGAAGGCCCACACCGGCACGCACCTCGTGCACGCCGCCCTGCACCAGGTCCTGGGGCCGGAGGCCACCCAGTCCGGGTCCTTCAACAAGGAGGGCTACCTCCGCTTCGACTTCCGCTGGGGCGAGGCGTTGTCCGAGATGGCCCGCAGCGAGGTCGAGGACGTCTCCAACATCGCCATCCGGGACAACTACCCCGTGCTCACCCGGGAGATGTCCCTGGCCGAGGCCCGCGAGCTGGGTGCGATGAGCCTGTTCGGCGAGAAGTACGGTGACCGCGTGCGCGTGGTCGAGGTCAACGGCGCCTGGTCCCGCGAGCTGTGCGGCGGCACCCACGTGGGGGCCACCGCGGAGATCGGGTCCCTGGCCCTGCTCGGCGAGCAGTCGGTCGGTTCCGGGAACCGCCGCGTCGAGGCCCTGGTCGGCCTGGACGCCTTCCGCCACCTGGCGACCGAGCGCACGCTCGTCAACGAGCTCACCACCCTGCTCAAGGTGCCCGCGGACCAGGTGCGGGACCGCGTGGCCGGTACCCTGGCCCGGCTCAAGGAGATCGAGAAGGAGCTGTCGGCGCTGCGCGCGGCGCAGCTGCAGGCCGAGGCCGGCCGGCTCGTCGAGCAGGCCGTGGACGTGCAGGGCGTGAAGGTCCTGGCCCACGACGCCGGCCCGGTCGGCTCGGGCGACGAGCTGCGCACGCTGGCGCTGGACCTGCGCTCGCGCCTGGAGAACGCCAGCGGGAACGCGGCGGGCACCGGCGTCGTCGTGGCCCTGGCCGGCGTCGCCAAGGACCGTCCGCTCGTGGTGGTGGCGACCAGCCAGGCCGCCCGCGAGGCCGGACTGAAGGCCGGCGCGCTGGTGAAGACCGCCTGCTCCGTGCTGGGCGGCGGGGGTGGCGGCAAGGACGACGTCGCCCAGGGCGGTGGCCAGGACACCACCCGGATCGCCGACGCGCTTGAGGCCGTGCGCCAGGCGATCGCGGCCACGGTGCCGGCCGGGGGAGCCGCGGGCGCGTGAGCGGGGAACCGCTGGGGCCGCGGCGCGGCGTCCGGCTCGGGGTCGACGTCGGGCGCGCGCGCGTCGGGCTGGCCGCCTCAGACCCGGACGGCATCCTCGCCACGCCGGTGAAGACGCTGCGCCGGGACGCCAAGAAGGGCTCCGACCGGCGGGTGATCGTCCGGACGGCCCTGGAACGGGGCGCGGTGACCGTGTACGTCGGCCACCCGGTCAACCTCCAGGGCCGCCCGACGCCCTCCACGGAGGACGCCGTGCACTACGCCGAGGACCTGGCGCGGGACCTGGCGCAGGCCGGCAGCCGCGCCGGCGTCCGCCTCGTGGACGAGAGACTGAGCACCGTGTCCGCCCACCGGCAGTTGCACGAGGCCGGGCGGGCGGGCCGGCAGCACCGCGAGGTCATCGACCAGGTGGCCGCCGTGCAGATCCTGGAGCAAGCCTTGAATATGCAACAATCACTGCAGCGGGACGCCGGATGTCCCGTCGCCGTGCCTGCCGGCAACCCCGACGACGGAGAGGACGTCACGCGTGGCCGATCTGACTCCTGAGGACCCGCAGGACGGGACGCAGAGACCTGGCGACACCCCAGACCAGGAGGACCGTGGCCGGGACGACCACGGCCTGGAGGAGGACCGCCGCCAGTACCCCGGTCCGGATGAGGAGCCCCGCCCCCGGCCCGCGACACCCGTGATCGTCCGGCCCGCCAGCCGCGAGGGGTACCAGACGGTCACCCTCAACCCGGACCGGACCAAGGACGACGCCGCCCTGCGGGCCAAGCGGGAGGCCCGCCGCCGGCGGCGGCGCCGGCGCAACATCGCCCTGGTCTCCGCCTTCGGCGTGTTCGTGCT
>DATBUG010000462.1:0-8623 GCA_036516315.1 Citricoccus sp. | reverse complement strand
GTCCCCAACCGAGACATGGATTGCTTCCGAGCTGCTGGCCCCATGCCCCGGGTGGATGATGCGTCATGCCCGCCGGGATAGCCTCGGGGCATGGCACGCGTGACGGAGGGGAAGACTGTGGGCAGGCGGACGGGCACGTTTCTACGGGTCATACTCGCTGCCTCTGTCATGGCGGGGAGTCTGGCGGGGTGCTCACCGGCCCCGACCTCGACGATCGTGACTGACTCGGGTGAGGAGAAGACCATCAGCTGGGCCGACTACCCCGGACACGCGGGCACCGACGCCGAAGACGTCCTTGCCGCCCCCACCCCGGAGCAGACCGAGCGCCGGGCGCAGGCGATCCTGGGGGAGATCGAGGCGGTGTTGACCCGAGACCATGGGTTCCGGTGGAGTGCTGACGGGGGTGCTGCCGGGTGGTATCCCCAGACCGGGAACGGGTACGGAGGCGAGTCCCTTCTGGTGACCTACAATTCCGAGCGTCGAGCCAGTGACGGTGTGCCGGAGGGGACCGATGCCTGGCGAGAGGTCCTGGCCGAGATCGATGGCATCCTGGCCGGACACGGGTTGGACCCGCTGGTCCTAGACCACGAATCCTCCCCGTACCTTGATGAGGCCCAGTGGCACGAGGAACTGCACCAGCGTTTCGGCACCACCAATCCTGACGAGTACTGGGAGTGGACCGCCACCTCCTACAGCGACTCCCAGTGGCTGAACGTGACCCTGACGGATACCACCAAGGACGCCACCGGTCACGCCGCTGATGAGGCCCGTGAGCATGGCTGGCCCCTGCACGCGGTCAGCCTGTCCTTCGGCGCCACCACCGTCCCAGCCGACCAACGCGACGAGTTCCGGCGCGCCCTGGAACCCTTCGAAGGCCTGAGCAAGCCCGAACCCACCACCTCAGAGTGAACGTCCGGGCACTTACGGCTGGCGCGTAAAGGACCGCTGCAACTCGGGATACGACTGGATGCCCGGCAGGAGGGTCCATGGCTGCCGGAGAGATCGAGGTTCCGGCGGTGATCGGGGCTAGCGGGTCGAGATCATTCGTTCTGCCAGCGGATCTCGCCGTCCTCCACGACGGCAGTCGGGCACAGACCCGGCTTGCGGACGGTAGTTGCAGAGCCCGCGTGATCGGGGTGAATATAGGCAACATGGCCGTCGGCTCCAGCCGCCTTCAGCCAGGCGATGTCGGCCTCGAGCTCGTCCGCTCTATGATCGGCCGAGGCCTGCACATATCCCACAGCGCGCCTCGACTCGACACGTTCGACAGCAGGCCAGTTCATAGCCGGCCCTCACACGGCCCCGGACAGGTACCAGGAATCGACGTGTCTCGGTAACAGGGCCCACCTCGGTGCGATCCGTTGTCTGGTCCGACATCAGGTGAACGTTCTGTGGGCCATGCTCCGCGGCAGCACCACCTATGCCTGGTCCTCCCCGCCCACCGTGATGACGGCGGCCTGACCTCTCAAGTGTTCGCGCCCTATGACTGGTCGCGGAGGCGAGCCTTGCCCGGGCGCCACAGCACGAAGTAGGCCACTACTCAGACCCGCCCTCTCCCGGCGCTTCTGGTTCCTCCATACTCATGGGCGTCTCCACACCGCGCTGGTTAGCCCCTGGCGGACCACGCACGATAGAACACCTGAGTGGAACGGTCTCACAGAGGCAGTCTCGAGCATGCGCCTCGTGTTCGCTAAGCCTGGCTGCTCCCGGAACGACGGTTGGTGGCTATTGATCCTTCCCCTTATGGCGCGGAGGCCCGGCCGCGGGCTTCCGCGCGTTGAGACCTATGTTGGCGGCATGAGGTGGTGGAGGCATGGGCGCAGGGTCTGGATCGTGCAGCAGGACGAAACATCCGACAATGCCGTCCTGGGAGTATTCGACAACCCGGGTGACGCCGACCAGTTCGCCCCAGCCATCCAGGACGAGTTTCCCGGGCATGTCATCATCGAGCAATTCCCCGTCGGCTACCAGTACACCGACGGTTCGGCCCGGAATTCCGATTCTTCATGATCATCGGTTCGTGGCACACCTCTCGACTGCTGACTGTGATACCCACGTTCCAATCCCTGCAAGGGTAAAGTTCATGGGCCGACGGAGAACGCTGGACGTACCGCTACGGTGTCCTGCCTGGCGAAGTAGTTAGCGGCAGGTGTCGCTCGTGGTTCTCGCGCGCCGTCGTGCTCGGAGCGTAGGTGGACGTTCGCCCTCCTTTAGACGTTCTGCTGTCCCATAGCGCCGGTTTCGTGCACGGGAGGCTGCTCCCGCAGGTGGCGCCGTTCCCGCAGATGGGAATGCCAGATGACCGCAAGGGCCGTGGTCGCCATCGCAAGATTCACCCACAGCGGTTCATTCCGCAGAAAACCCACGGCAGCGATCGCCACAAGGACAGTCGGAACCCAGGGAATGAACCGCCACTTCTGGATTCCACCGATCAACCCGATCATGGCGGCGAACAACGCACCAGTGAGCGGGAAACGTCCCGTCTGGTCTGTGGGGGCACCCATCACGAGGCCTATCCCCGTGGCAAGCAAGGTCACGACTGCAATGGGCAGAGCCGAACGAAGGATCGAATGCATGGCTGTTCCAAGGGGTGCTGGTGCGGATGCGGACTCATATTGCACCGTACGTCGGCTTGCAGGCCAGTGCCATTGCACTTCTAGTTGGTTTCTCGGTGGACCACTCCGCTCAGGGATGCAGGGATGATGGAGAGGTGCCGGAGACCGATGTGGAGCGCTATCTCGACGCCGTCGTCCATGTGACCCGTGACGTGCTCGGCGCAGCGTTCGCCGGCGCGTACGCGGCCGGATCGCTGGCACTGAACGCGTTCCAGCCTGGCCGCAGCGACATCGACCTCGCCCTGCTCTGCCACTCCCCCCTGGACGAGCCCGTCAAGCACGCCCTGATCGCCCGGTTGCGGCACGGCACCCTGCCGTGTCCGGCCCGAGGGCTGGAGCTGGTGGTCTACACCGTGGCCACGGCCCGGTCCGGCACGGCGGAGCCAGGCTTCGAGCTCGAGCTCAACGAGGGCCCGGCCATGGCCTTCCGGCAAAGCCTCCGGCCGGTGGACCGCCCCGCTGCCGACGGCACGTTCTGGTACGGGCTGGACCGCAGCATCCTGCACAGCAGCGGCCGGGTCCTGGCGGGACCACCGGCCTCACGGGCCTTCGCCGACATCCCGCCGGACCGACTGCGGAACCTCCTCATCGACTCGCTGTCCTGGTGGATGGCGCAGCCCCATCTCGCCGACGGCCGGCCCGCGCCCGGAGTGGATGACGCCGTCCTCGGCGCGTGCCGGGCGCTGGTCCGGCACCGCGAGGGCAGGTGGCTGTCCAAGGTCGACGCCGGCCGCCGGCTCCTTGAGGCCGGCTACCGGCCGGCCGTCACGGCCCAGCAGGCCGGAACGATTACGCAGGCTCTCGCCGCCCGAACCGGTGGGCCGCCACCCTCGGGCCGGCAGGCACGCACGTTCCAGGACGGCGTCCTGCAGGAGATCCGCCCTGCACCTGGCCCCTGAGGCAAGCGGCAGCTCAGCGCTCGTCCGCAGACCCGGCGGGAAGGCCGGGCACCTCGGTCTCGGGGCGTTCCTGGGGCCAGACCGCGCGGAGGATGCGAACGGTGTCTTCCAGGCTGGTGCCGGCCGCGCTGCCGACCTCTGCCAGCTGGCGGGCGGCGGCCAGGACCCGTTGCGGTGTCGTCGTCGCGTTGCGGCTGACGCGGGTGCCCCCGCTGGTGCGGGCGGTGAGCAGGCCCTCGGCCTCCAGGGCTTTGTACGCCTTGGCCACGGTGCCGGCGGCGACCTCCAGGTCCCTCGCGAGCTGGCGTACGGAGGGCAGCCGCTCATCGGCCGCTAGCTGACCGGAGACGATCAGCCCGCGGATCTGGTCGCGGATCTGCTCCCCGGGCGGAGTCGCCCCGGACAGGATGATCATCATGAGGCGGCGAGCACCTGCACGGGATGCCGCGCCGAGACCGCCGACAGGAGCACGGTAGCCCACAGCCCCACCCCAAGGGCGCAGGCCACGAGGGAGGCGCCGGAGAAGGCCGGCTCCAGCGCCGCGAAGGTGGTCCACGCGGGCGTCGTTCCATCCGGGCCCGTAAACTCACCCCGCATCGACGCGGTCCCGGCCAGCGACGCGAGGACCATCCCGAGATGGACCAGGAGCGCGCCCGAGGTGACGGCGAGGACATTGCGGGTGCGGACGGTCCGGACCTGCCCGTCCCGGTCGTGGTCGGGGCCGAGCGCGGGCCGGGCGATGAGGACGAGGTCGAGGTAGGCCGTCGCGAGCAGGATGGCCAGCAGGATCAGGGACGGGACGGAGTAGAACCAGCCGTAGATGCTGGTCCCCATGCTGTACTGCTCGCCGACGTCGACGAAGTACACCGCATAACGGCCGGTGGTGGGTTCCGGCTGCGAGGCCGATCCGGTCAGGACGGTGATCGCGACGATCAGGACGGCCAGCACGCCGGGGGTGATGAACCACCACCGGCGCCCGAAGCTGACGGGCGTCCTGGGCGAGAGCTGTGCCGTGCCCCGGCCGGACCGATGACGGACCGGGAACGCCAGGAGGGTGAGGCCGAGGATCCCGAGCAGCAGCGGGATGGCGAAACGGGTGTCCGAGTACCAGGTCCAGACTTCCATCGGGACGTCGAACGGTAGGAACAACGGCATCCCGAGCAGGGTCTCGGCCGCCACCCCGAGGAGCAGGACCACCCCGGCCACCAGTGGAATCACCCGGTTCGTCCCGGGCGGCAGTCCCCTCTGACGGCCCCGCACCAGCCACCAGGCCAAGGCCACAACGGGCCCGGCGAGCACAGGACCCCAGACCCAGAACAGCAACCCCATCATGTCCCCCTCCTCGTGGTGTCACTCACACGGTACACGCTTGTACCATTCGAGTGATACACCCAAGGGGTAGAGATCACGGCCGAGCCGGCACCATCCTGTTCCACGCACCGGCGGCCCGGCAGTGCACACAGCCCGCCGGCGTCCTCAGTGCAGGCTCTGTGTCAGCCCAGCGCGCCGGGGACCGGCATCAGCGGCTGGCCGACGAACGGGTCCACCGCCAACGCCACGAAGACGAGCGTCAGGTAGGTGATGGACAGGTGGAAGACCTTCATGGCCTTCTTGTCGTTGTAGTCCGGCTTCTGGGACTCCCCGTAGAGCACGTGGCACTCGTAGATGAACCAGCCGCCGGCCACCAGGGCCACCGCGGTGTAGACGATGCCCGCCCAGCCCAGGGGGACCAGCAGCAGCGAGCACGCCACCGTGGCCCACGCGTACAGGACCACCTGGCTGGAGACCACGCGGGCGGAGGCCACGGCGCCGAGCATGGGCACCTCCGCCTCCTGGTAGTCCGTCTTGTACTTCAGGGACAGCGGCCAGTAGTGCGGCGGGGTCCACAGGAAGATGATCAGGAACAGCACGATCGCCGGCCACTCGACGGTCTCCCGCACGGCGGCCCAGGCGATGAGCACCGGGAAGCATCCGGCGATCCCGCCCCAGACGATGTTCTGCTCCGTCCGGCGCTTGAGGATCAGGCTGTAGACGACCACATAGAAGAAGATCGCGGCCACGCCCAGGCCGGCGGCCAGCAGGTTGGTGCCGAAGCCCAGGATGGCGATCGAGAGCACGCCGATCACCCAGGAGAAGACCAGCGCCTCGCGCGGGGTCAGGTCCCCGGTCACCAGCGGCCGATTCTCGGTCCGCTTCATGACCTTGTCGATGTCCCGGTCGATGTAGCAGTTGAAGGCCGCGGAGGACCCGGCGGCCAACGCGCCACCGACCATGGTGGCGACCATGGTCAGCAGGTCCGGGAAGCCGCGCTGGGCGAAGATCAGGGTGGGCAGCGTGGTGACCAGCAGCAGCTCCATGACGCGGGGCTTGGTCAGCGCCACATAGGCCGCGGCCTTGCGCGCGAAACCCAGCTTCCGGGTCTCGGAACGGACGCCGGTCGACGTCTGGGTCCCGGCGGACTGGGCATCAAGAGTGCTGGGCATCTACTTCTCACGGTGCAGGTGGACTGGGCCGGCGCTCCCCCACGGCCCCTCGGCTCGCCCTGACGTCGGACTTCACGTCACGGGGCGCGCGGCCGACCCGGAGAACACCCCCTCCAGTGTACCCGCCCACCGCAGACTGCCGTGCCCCGTGAATCCACCGGTGAGTTGCGGGAAGGCCGTGCGACTGGACACACCCCGGCGCAAGGGACGTCGCGAAGGGGAACCGTTTCCCCGGTTTGTCGCGGGCTCATTCGGGATAAGCTGGCCCGAGGCCGGTACCGGCCGCAGAATCGTCCCGTCAGGAGCAGCATTCGTGACTTCAGTCCCGGCACAGTCCACCGGCACCGCGACCCCGGGGACCGCCCCCCTGCAGCGTCAGGAACCCGCCCGCGAGTACACCTACTCGGACCTGGACCGCAAGGCCGTCGACACGCTCCGCGTGCTGGCGGCCGACGCCGTGGAGAAGGTCGGCAGCGGCCACCCCGGCACGGCGATCTCGCTGGCGCCCGTCGCCTGGCAGCTGTTCCAGAACGTCATGCACCACGACCCCACGGACGCCACCTGGGCCGGCCGTGACCGGTTCATCCTCTCCGCCGGACACACCTCTCTCACCTTGTACCTGCAGCTCTACGCGGCCGGCGCGGGCCTTGAGCTGGAGGACCTGCAGTCCCTGCGGACCTGGGGGTCCAAGACCCCGGGGCACCCCGAGTACGGCCACACCGAGGGCGTGGAGATCACGACCGGCCCGCTCGGCCAGGGCCTGGCCTCCTCCGTGGGCTTCGCCTACGCCCAGCGCCGCCTGCGCGGGCTGCTGGACCCGGAGGCACCGACCGGAACGAGCCCCTTCGACCACCACATCTTCGTCATCGCCTCGGACGGGGACATGCAGGAGGGCGTCACCTCGGAGGCTTCCTCCCTCGCGGGCCACCAGGAGCTCGGCAACCTCGTGGTCATCTACGACGACAACAAGATCTCCATCGAGGACGACACGGACGTGGCCTTCAGCGAGGACGTCTCCGCCCGCTACGAGGCCTACGGCTGGCACGTGCAGACGGTGGACTGGACCGCCTCCGGTGACTACGTGGAGGACACCCAGGCCCTCTTCGAGGCGATCGCCCGGGCCAAGGCCGAGACCGGCCGCCCGTCGCTGATCAACCTGCGCACCATCATCGGCTGGCCGTCCCCCGGCAAGCAGAACACCGGCGCCATCCACGGGTCCAAGCTCGGCGGGGAGGAGCTCACGGCCCTCAAGGAGGTCCTGGGCTTCGATCCCGAGCGCACCTTCGCGGTCGACGACGACGTGCTGGCCCACGCGCGTGCCGTCCAGGAGCGCTCCGCGGCGTTCCGCGCCACCTGGGAAGACGCCTACCGCGACTGGCGCGAGGCGAACCCCGAGCGGGCCGCGCTCTACGACCGGCTCACTGCCGGTGAGCTGCCCGAGGGCTTCGAGGAGGCCTTCCCGGCGTTCGAGGCCGACTTCGACCCCTCATTCTCCGGGCAGGCGAAGGGCCTGGCCACCCGCGCGGCCTCCGGCAAGGTGCTCTCCGCCCTCGCCCCGGTCATGCCGGAGCTGTGGGGCGGCTCGGCCGACCTGGCCGGGTCGAACAACACCACGATGGACGGGGAACCCTCCTTCATCCCCAGCTCGCGCCAGACCAGCAGCTGGTCCGGCAACCCCTATGGACGCACCCTGCACTTCGGTGTGCGCGAGCACGCGGCCGGAGCCATCGTCAACGGGATCTCCCTGGGCTCGCTGCTGCGGGCCTACTCGGGCACGTTCCTGATCTTCTCGGACTACCAGCGCCCGGCCATCCGGATCGGCGCCGTGATGGGCACCCCGGCCATCTACGTGTGGACCCACGACTCGATCGGGCTCGGCGAGGACGGCCCCACGCACCAGCCGGTTGAGCAGCTGGCCAGCCTGCGGGCCATCCCGGGGCTGTCCGTGGTGCGCCCGGCCGACGCCAACGAGGTCGCCTGGGCCTGGCGGACCATCCTGGAGCGCACCGACGGACCGGCCGGGATCGTGCTGTCCCGCCAGAACCTGCCGGTGTTCCCGCGCAACGAGCACGGCTTCGCGGACGCCGCCGGCACCGCGCGCGGCGCGTACGTGCTGCTGGAGGCCACGGACGGCGAGGGCCGTGAGGTGGAGCCGCAGGCGATCCTCATCGGCACCGGGTCCGAGGTCCAGCTGGCCGTCGAGGCCCGGCAGGCGCTGCAGTCCGAGGGCGTGCCCACGCGCGTGGTCTCGGCCCCCTGCCTGGAGTGGTTCGACGCCCAGGACGAGGCCTACCGATCCAGCGTGCTGCCGGACAGCGACGCCGTCCGGGTCTCCGTGGAGGCCGGGGTCGCCCAGGGATGGGCCCGGTACACCGGAGTCCGCGGCGCCCAGGTCTCGCTGGAGCACTTCGGGGCCTCGGCGGACTACCAGACGCTGTACCGCGAGTTCGGGATCACGGCCGACGCCGTGGCCGCCGCCGCACGTACGCTGCTGGCCGACTGACCGCCCACGAGCACACGAGCACACGACACGGGAGCCCACGCGATGACCGAACAGAACCCGAACACCCGCGCCCTGGCCGAGGCCGGCGTCTCCATCTGGCTCGACGACCTCTCCCGGGAGAGG
>DATBUG010000461.1:0-9071 GCA_036516315.1 Citricoccus sp. | reverse complement strand
CCCAGAAATGACCCAGGACACGATAAGCCCCACGTCACCACCGAGAACACCGCGGGCCGGCGGCCCGCACTCGCGTGCGGACCGCCGGCCTGCGGTGGAGGGGAGGACGGACGCGCCGTCCTCCGCTGAGGGGTCAGCCCTCCTGCGTGGCGCCCTCGGACGCTGCGGCAGCGGGGGCGTCCTCGGAGGCGGCACCCTCGGCGGCGGCGCCCTCCTCGACCACGGGGGCCAGGGACAGCTTGCCGCGGTCGTCGATCTTGGTGATCTCCACCTGGATCTTCTGGCCCACGCCGAGCACGTCCTCGACGTCTTCGACGCGCTTGCCCTCGTTGATCTTCCGCAGCTCGGAGATGTGCAGCAGGCCGTCCTTGCCCGGGGTCAGGGAGACGAACGCACCGAAGGTGGTCAGCTTCACCACGGTGCCGAGGTACCGCTCGCCGACCTCGGGGACCTGGGGGTTGGCGATCGCGTTGATCGCCGACCGCGCCGCCTCGGCCTGCGAGCCCTCGGTCGCGCCGATCAGCACGGTGCCGTCGTCCTCGATCGAGATGTCCGCACCGGTGTCGTCCTGGATCTGGTTGATCATGGCGCCCTTGGGGCCGATGACCGCGCCGATCTTGTCCACCGGGATCTTCACGGAGATGATCCGCGGGGCGTACTGGCTCATCTCGTCCGGGGCGCCGATCGCGGCGTTCAGGACACCCAGGATGTGCAGGCGCGCCTCGCGGGCCTGGGTCAGGGCGGCGGCCAGCACGGAGGCCGGGATGCCGTCGAGCTTGGTGTCCAGCTGGATCGCGGTGACGAACTCGGAGGTACCGGCCACCTTGAAGTCCATGTCACCGAACGCGTCCTCGGCACCAAGGATGTCGGTCAGCGCCGCGTAGCGGGTCTGGCCGTCCACGGTGTCCGAGACCAGGCCCATGGCGATGCCGGCCACGGGGGCCTTGAGCGGCACACCGGCGTTCAGCATCGACAGGGTCGAGGCGCACACCGAGCCCATCGAGGTCGAGCCGTTGGAGCCGAGGGCCTCGGAGACCTGGCGGATCGCGTAGGGGAACTCGTCCCGCGAGGGCAGCACCGGCACCAGGGCCCGCTCGGCCAGGGCGCCGTGGCCGATCTCGCGGCGCTTGGGCGAACCCACGCGGCCGGTCTCGCCGGTGGAGTACGGCGGGAAGTTGTAGTGGTGGATGTAGCGCTTCGAGGTCTCCGGGGCCAGCGAGTCGATCTGCTGTTCCATCTTGAGCATGTTCAGGGTGGTGACGCCCATGATCTGCGTCTCCCCGCGCTCGAAGATGGCGGAACCGTGCACGCGCGGCAGGACCTCGACCTCGGCGGTGAGCTTGCGGATGTCCGTCAGCCCACGGCCGTCGATGCGGACCTGCTCCGTGAGGATGCGCTGGCGCACGACCGCCTTGGTCACGGCGCCGTAGGCCTTGGCGATCTCCTGACGGCGCTCCTCGAACGCCGCGCCCTCGCCCGCGAGGGCCTCGATGACCTCGAGGTGGTAGGCGTCGGAGGCGTTCTGGCGCTCCTGCTTGTCACCGATCGAGTAGATCTCGGTCAGGCGGGCGGTGGCGAACTCCTCGACGGCGGCGTAGGCGTCGTCCTCGTAGTCCTTGAAGACCGGCACCTCCACGGGCGCCTTGGCGGCGCGGGCGGCCAGGTCGGCCTGGGCCTCGCACAGGGCCTTGATGAAGGGCTTGGCGGCCTCCAGGCCCTCGGCCACGATCTCCTCGGTCGGGGCGGCGGCGCCCTGGTCCTTGATCAGGGTCCAGGAGTCCGGGGTGGCCTCGGCCTCGACCATCATCACGGCGATGTCGTCACCGGACACGCGCCCGGCCACGGCCATGTTGAACACCGCGTTCTGCAGCTGGGAGTGCTTGGGGAACGCGACCCACTGGCGGTTGCCGGCGCCGTCGTCGACGAGGGCGATGCGCACGCCGCCGATCGGACCGGAGAACGGCAGCCCGGAGAGCTGGGTGGACATGGACGCGGCGTTGATGGCCACGGTGTCGTAGATCTCGTCCGGGGCGATGGACGTGACGGTCACGACGACCTGGACCTCGTTGCGGATGCCCTTGGTGAAGGCCGGGCGCAGCGGGCGGTCGATCAGGCGGCAGGTGAGGACGGCGTCCGTGGTCGGGCGGCCCTCACGGCGGAAGAACGAGCCGGGGATGCGGCCGGCGGCGTACATCCGCTCCTCGACGTCCACCGTCAGCGGGAAGAAGTCGAAGCCCTCGCGGGGGGACTTGCCCACCGTGGTGGCGGACAGCATCGACGTCTCCTCGTCGATGTAGACCATGGCCGCACCGGCGGCCTGCTGGGCCAGGCGGCCCGTCTCGAAACGGACGACGCGCTGGCCGTAGGAGCCGTTGTCGATGACGGCTTCGGCGAACTTGATCTCGGGACCCTCCATGGGGGTCTCCTTTCTGGATGGCCCGCCGCGCCACCATCCGGTCTTCGATCGAAGCCCCCGGACGCCGTCCCAGGACGGGTTCCGGAAGCCACTGTCGAGGACCGCGAAGGGCGAGTCGTCGGCGGGCGTGGGTAGGGATGGACGGGGTGCGCGCAGCACGCGGACGTACTGACTCCCCCGGATAAGACTAGAGGCGGCGACCCGCCGGAGGGAAACCCCCTCCCGGGACCGCCGCCTCCAGTGATGTCACTTACGCAGGCCGAGGCGCTCGATCAGCGAGCGGTAACGCCCGATGTCGGTCCGCTCCAGGTAGCCGAGCATGCGACGACGGCGGCCGACCAGGGCCATCAGGCCGCGGCGGGTGTGGTGGTCGTGCTTGTGCGACTTCAGGTGCTCCGTCAGGTCCGAGATGCGGCGCGAGAGCACGGCGATCTGGACCTCGGGGGACCCGGTGTCACCCTCGTGGGTGGCGTATTCCTTGATGATGGACTGCTTGACGGCGGGGTCGAGTGCCACGCGAACTCCTTGATGAGTTGTGCCGCGATCATGAAAGCGGTCCCGCCACCGCGGACTGCAGCGGGCGCCAGCCCTCCATCCTAGCAGAGGGGCTGCGTCGGTCCGGCGGGCCGCAGCAGGCACCGCCAGGCGCTCGTCACGTAGGGCAGGGCCAGGATCTCACCGGGCCGGTGCCCCAGGTGCTCGTACAGGTACCAGTCCAGGTTGGCGCGCATCCGCTCCCGCACGGACTGCGCGGCGCGCAGGTGGTAGGTGCGCGAGGCCATCAGCTCGTGCAGTCTTTCCGGCGTGATGGGCTGGGTCCAGTGCCACCACCGCCCCTCGGGCGCGGTGAACCGCTCCCCCACCGCCGGGGCCTGCCGCGGCGGGTGGACGTCCCCGGCGTGCATGATCCGGCTGAGCCGGTGCACCCACGGCACCGAGGTGTCCAGCTGGTTGGACACGATGCCCAGCACGCCCGTCCCGGCCCGGGGCCCCAGCAGACGGGCGGCCTCCGCCGCGCCGGCGTCCGGGTCGATCCAGTGCCAGGCCTGAGCGGCGGTCACGACGTCCGCGGATCCGTCCGGCTGTCCGGTGTCCTCCCCGGCGGCCAGCACGGTGCGCACCCCCGGCAGCGCCGCGGCCAGGACCTCGAGCATGGCGGCGGACGGGTCCACCGCGGTCACCTGCAGGCCGCGGGCGGCGAGCAGGCCCGTGAACAGGCCGGTGCCGGCGCCCACGTCCACAGCCGTGCGGGCGCCGGCGGGGACCAGGAAG
Source organism: Citricoccus sp. (assembly GCA_036516315.1). Classification (GTDB taxonomy): domain Bacteria; phylum Actinomycetota; class Actinomycetes; order Actinomycetales; family Micrococcaceae; genus Citricoccus. The sequence goes on along the minus strand of DATBUG010000461.1, from coordinate 5,383 downwards.
TCGACGACGCCGGCCGGGTAGGACGGCCGGATCGCGTCGTAGCGCTCGCCCGCGGCACGGAACGCCTCACCGAGGTCCCGGCGGGCCGTCCCGGTGAACCGGGGCGCCGCCGTCGGACGCGCGGGGACGGCGCTCACGAGGCCGCGAAGAGGATCTCGCGGGTGCGGTCGACGTCGTCGGTCATCTGGTCGATGAGCTTGGGGATGCCCTCGAAGGCGACCATGCCGCGCAACCGCTGGACGAACTCGACCGCGACCTGCTGGCCGTAGAGGTCGAAGGCCTCGACCTCCTCGTCCGGCCGGTCGATGACGTGGGCCTCGACCACGCGGGACACCCCGTCGAAGGTCGGGTTGGAGCCCACGGAGATGGCGGCCGGCCAGCGCCGGCCAGACTCCTCGTACAGCCACCCGGCGTACACGCCGTCCGCCGGGATCATGCCCTGCACCTCGTCGGAGAGGTTGGCCGTGGGGAAGCCCAGCGCGCGGCCGCGGGCGAAGCCGTGCACGACCTCGCCGTGCACGCGGTGGTTGCGTCCCAGCACGGTGGCAGCCTCGGCCACGTCGCCGGCGCGCAGCGCGTCCCGGATCCAGGTCGAGGAGCAGCGGCGGTCCTCGCCGAAGTCCGGCACGGCGACGACGTCGAAGCGGTACTTCTCCCCCAGCTCGCACATGGTGTCGAAGTCACCGGCGTTGCGGTAGCCGAACCGGACGTCCCGGCCGACCACCACGGTGCGGGCGTGGAGCGTGTTCACGATGACGTTGCGGACGAACTCCTCCGGGCTCTGCTGGGCGAACTCGAGGGTGTAGTGGACCACCACCAGGGCGTCCAGGCCGATCTGGGCCAGCAGGCGCGACTTCTCCGACAGGTCGGTGATCGACTCCTGCGGTTCGTTGGGGCGGTGCACCACGCGCGGGTGCGGGTCGAAGGTGATCGCGATCGCGCACCGGTCCGAGCCACGGGCTGTGGCCACCACCTGCTCCAGCACGTGCCGGTGTCCGCGGTGCACGCCATCGAAGTTCCCGATGGTCACGACGGACGACTCGAGTCCAGCGGGCACCTCGGCCAGTCCGTCCCAGTAGTGCACTACGGTCCTTCCGCCTCGCTCGTCCATGACGTCCACCGGAGCCCGGCGACGTTGTTCATTATCCACCCGTGTCACCGCCCCCTGCGACCTCAGCGTTCGTCACGCCGTGGGCGGTGCGCGAGCAGCCACGCCAACCCGAGCACGGGCAGCACGAGCGGGACGTACCCGTACCCGGCGCCGAAGCGGCTCCACACCGTGTCATCGGCGAACAACTGTGGGTCCAGCACGGTCCACAGGCCCACGCCGACCACGCCGACCAGTTCCACCAGCACGGCGGTCAGCGAGACGTACCAGGCCGTCCGTCCGGACCGGGCCAGGGACAGGGTGGCGACGATGTAGACGGCGGCGGCGAACGCGGAGAGCAGGTACGCCAGCGGCGCCACCGAGAACTCCGTGGCGAGCTGGAACACCGAGCGCGCGAAGGAGGACAGCGCGAAGACCGCGTAGACCATGACCAGGATCCGCCCCAGCCCCTGGTTGCGCTTCGGCGCCGCGGCCGTCCCGGTGGAGTCGAGGACCTTCTCAGCCAAACCAGATCACCTGCATCCTGTAGAGCATCACGAAGAGGGTGGGCCCGACGGCGGCCATCACCAGGTTGGACCAGCGCGTCTTGTCCGTGACGGCCCAGACGAACGCCACGACGGGGACGACGAGCGCCGTCAGGACGTATCCCCAGAACTCCCACGCGGCGCCGCTGACCGGTTCACCGCCGGCCATCCGGACCGCGGCGGCGACCCCGTACACGAGCAGGAAGAGTTCGACGGCGGCGATGGACAGGATGGAGGCATCGTCCGGGAAGCGCCGCAGCACCGTCATCACGACGCAGATGACCAGGGAGAGCGCGCACAGTACCGCCCCGGCCCAGAACCAGGCGTCGAAGATCACTGCCCACCGCCTGAGGGGGCGAACACGATCTCGGGCTTGGCCTCGGGCCCGGAGCCGCCCCGCGACACGCGGTCGCTGATGAGGGCCACCACGGTGCCGTCCGGGGCCTGGGCCGCGACCGTGCCCTCACTCCCGGTGGGAGCGATCCGCCGGCCGAAGGAGAGCTCGGCGGCCTCGTCCTCGCTCACCGCGCGCACCGGGAACAGGCCCGCGGCGGCCTCGGACAGTCCGGTCGCGGTGAACCGCCCGGCCAGCTGGTCGAGGGTCACGGCGTCGTCCACCGAGAACGGCCCGACGGCGGTGCGCCGCAGCGCGGTCAGGTGGCCTCCCGTACCCAGCGCCTCGCCGAGGTCCCGGGCCAGGGCACGGATGTAGGTGCCGGACGAGCAGTCCACCTCGACGTCGAGGTCCACGATCCGCCCACCGTCGACCCGGCGGAAGCCGGTCAGCTCGAAGCGGTGCACGGTGACCGGGCGCGCCGGCAGCTCGACGTCCTCCCCCGCGCGGACGCGGTCGTAGGCGCGCCGGCCGTCCACCTTGATGGCGGACACGGTGGAGGGCACCTGGGAGATGGCCCCGGTCAGCGGCACCAGGGCCTGGCGGACCCGGTCCTCGGTGACGGCGTTGGCCAGCCGGGTCTGAACGACCTCCCCCTCGGCGTCGTCGGTGACCGTGTTCTGTCCCAGCCGCACGGTGGCCAGGTAGGTCTTGTCCGAACCGGTGATGGCGGTGAGCAGCCGCGTGGCCTTGTTGAAGCCGACCACCAGCAGGCCCGTGGCCATCGGGTCCAGGGTGCCCGCGTGGCCGACCTTGCGGGTGCCGGCCAGCCGGCGGACCTTCCCGACGACGTCGTGGGAGGTCCAACCGGCCGGCTTGTCCACCAGGACCAGTCCGGAGGCGGTGGTGCCGGGAGCACCCTCGGGCAGCTCCCGGCTCACCGGGTGCTGTCCTCGTCCCCGTCCGTGCGGTAGGGGTCGGCCTCGCCCGCGAAGCTCGCGTTCTGCCGCAGGCGGGCCAGCTCGGCGTCGCGTTCGCGCGCCTCCTGGAGCACCTGCTCGAGGTGGGCCGCGGCCTCGGGCACCTCGTCGGCCACGAACTCGAGGGTCGGGACCAGCCGGATGGTCAGCTGGCGGCCGACCTCGTGCCGGAGGGTCCCGCGGTGGGTGTCCAGGAGTTCCCGGACACCCTCCGCGGCGGTGCCGTCACCGAGGACCGTGTAGTACACGGTCGCGTGCTGCAGGTCATTGGTGACCCGCACCTCGGTGATCGTGATCGATTCGGTCCGGTCGTCCTTGACCCGCTTGCGCAGGGCCTCGGCGACCAGCACCTTGATGCGCTGGGCCAGACGGCCCGCGCGTGCCGGATCGGCCATGGGACTTCAGTCCTTTCTTCCGTGACCGGCGCGCATCAGGCGCGCGGCTTCTCCTGCATCTCGAAGGTCTCGACGATGTCGCCTTCCTTGATGTCGTTGAAGCCGCCCAGGCCGATACCGCACTCGTAGCCCTCGCGGACCTCGGTGGCATCGTCCTTGAACCGGCGCAGGGACTCGATCTTGAGCTTGTCCGCGACGACGGCGCCGTCCCGCACGAGGCGGGCGGAGGCGTTGCGGCGGATGATCCCGGAACGCACGATCGACCCGGCGATGTTGCCCCACTTGGAGGACCGGAAGACCTCGCGGATCTCCGCGGTGCCCAGCTGGACCTCCTCGTACTCCGGCTTGAGCATGCCCTTCAGCGCGTTCTCGATGTCGTCGATCGCGTCGTAGATCACCGAGTAGAAGCGCATGTCCACGCCCTCCTTGTCGGCGAGGTCCGCGACGCGCTCGGCCGGACGGACGTTGAAGCCGATGATGATGGCGTTGTCCACGGTGGCCAGGTTGACGTCGTTCTGCGTGATGGCACCCACGCCGCGGTGGATGACGCGCAGCTGCACCTCGTCCCCGACCTCGATCTCCAGCAGCGAGTCCTCGAGCGCCTCGACGGCACCGGAGGCATCGCCCTTGATGATGAGGTTGAGGGTGTCGATCTTGCCCTCGGCAACGGCCTGGTCGAAGTTCTCCAGGGAGATCCGCTTCCGGCGCTTGGCCAGCATGGCGTTGCGGTCCGCGGCCTCACGCTTCTCGGCGATCTGGCGCGCGGTGCGGTCGTCCTCGGTGACGAGGAAGGTGTCCCCGGCCCGCGGGACGGAGGACAGGCCGAGCACCTGGACCGGCCGCGAGGGCAGGGCCTCGTGGACCGGCTCGCCGTTGTCGTCGAACATCGCGCGGACACGGCCGTGGGCGTTGCCCACCACCATGGTGTCCCCGACGCGCAGCGTGCCGGACTGGACGAGGACCGTCACCACGGCGCCGCGACCCTTGTCGAGGTTGGCCTCGATGGCCACGCCGCGGGCGTCCTTGTTCGGGTTCGCCGTCAGGTCCAGCGCCGCGTCCGCGGTGAGCAGGATGGAGGACAGCAGATCATCGATGTTCAGGTTGTTCTTCGCGGAGACGTCCACGAACATCGTGTCGCCGCCGTACTCCTCGGGCACCAGGCCGTACTCGGTGAGCTGGCCACGGATCTTGTCCGGGGAGGCCTCCGGCTTGTCGATCTTGTTGACCGCCACCACGATCGGCACCTCGGCCGCCTTGGCGTGGTTCAGCGCCTCGACGGTCTGCGGCATCACGCCGTCGTCCGCGGCCACCACGAGCACGGCGATGTCCGTGACCTTGGCACCACGGGCACGCATGGCGGTGAACGCCTCGTGGCCCGGGGTGTCGATGAACGTCAGCTTGCGGTCCTTGTCGTCGTGCTGGACGTCCACCTGGTAGGCACCGATGTGCTGGGTGATGCCGCCGGCCTCGCCCTCGATGACCTTGGTGGAGCGGATGGCGTCCAGCAGGCGGGTCTTGCCGTGGTCGACGTGGCCCATGACGGTCACGACGGCCGGACGCTTCTCGAGGTCCTCCTCGGTCTCGGCGGCCTCCTCGGCCTCGAGATCGATGTCGAAGGTCTCGAGCAGCTCCTTGTCCTCGTCCTCCGGCGAGACGACCTCGATCTTGTAGCCGAGCTCCTCGGCGAGCACCGCGAAGGTGTCCTCGTCCAGGGACTGGTTGGCGTTGGCCATCTCACCGAGCTGGAACAGCACCTTCACCAGCGCGGCCGCGTCGGCGTTGATCTTCTCGGCCAGGTCGGACAGCGAGGAGCCGCGGCGCAGCCGGATGACCTCACCGCTGCCACGGGGGACCTTGACGCCGCCGATCTCGCGCGTCTGCTGCTCGAGCTCCTGGCGCTTGGCGCGCTTCGACTTGCGCTGCTTGCCCCGCGGGCCGCCACCGCGGCCGAAGGCGCCCTGGGTACCCCCACGGCCGCCGCGGCCGCCGCGAGGGCCGCCACCACCGGGGCCACCGCCGGGAGCACCACCGGGCCGGCCACG
>DATBUG010000460.1:0-3660 GCA_036516315.1 Citricoccus sp. | reverse complement strand
GGACCCGGGGACGTCCCGCTCACCGGCCGCGTGATCGACCCCGGGGAACGAACCCCGGTCACGTCAGGGCACGTCCCGGCCGGGCCCTCGGCGGCCGGCACCGCGGACAACCCCGGACCCACCCCCCGTGGCACGGGAGACGGCACGGGCGGGCAGGACCCGTCGAGGGGCCCTGTCACTAGCAACCCCCGAGACGCCGGGCTCCGGGCGCCGGGTGATGGAGTCGTCACCGGGTACAACCCGGACACCGTGCAGGAGATCCCCGGCTGGCGTCCGGAGCAGATCCCCGCCACGGTGCTCACGGGCGGCCCCGGACTGGGCGCCGCCTACGCGTTGCTGCAGGACCCGCAGCACGATCCCGCGCCGGGCCCGGCCTTCGCCACGGACGACCCCGCGTTCACCGGCCTGCTGGACCGTGCCGCTCCTCGAGAGGCCGCAGACGCGCCGGTGGGGACGGATGCTGCGTCCACAGGCCGTGGTGCCCCGTCGCCAGGACAGCACGCCGGCCAGGACCAGGAGGGTGCCCCGGATGAGCGCCACGGCCCCCACCACCCGGACGGGGACCACGGGGCCACCGAGGCGCCGGCGCGACGTAAGACGGTCTACGTGGGGCTCCTGGACGACCCGGTCGAGGCGGCCGAGCGATCTGGCCACCGGCGCTGGTCGGCGGCCGGCGTCCTCAACGGCGGCCAGCCGGGGGCCGCCGTCGTCTGCTACGGATTGGGCGACGGCTCGGCCGTGGCACGCCTGGCCGAGGGACTGCACCGCTACCGGCCGATGCGGCTGGTCCTGGCCGTGGACCCTTCGCGCAAGCATGCCGACACCCACGCGTGGGTCCAGCAGGTCGCCCGCGTGGTCCAGCCGTCCTCGCTGGTGGCCGTCGCCCGCACCGTCACGTCCAGTCCGGGCACGGTGCACGAGCTCGGCTACCCGGTCCAGGCCCCGGGGGCCAGGGGCGGGACGTCGTGACCGGCCCACGGTGCGGAGCGGCAGCAGGGGCGGTGGTACCCGGTGCAGAACCGACAGCCGCCGCTCGTGCCCTGCGCATGTGTTGTGGTATGACCCGAATGCCGATCCAGGACCGCCAGGAGACCATGGTGCGACTCCTCCATGACCCGGAAGACCCAGCTCACGGCAGCGGCGAGACCTGGCAGGACATCGCCGCCCTCTACCGCATGAACCACCGCAGCGCGTGCTCGCTGCTGACCGCCGTGGAGGAACTGCTCCTGGAGCTGGGCGAGGCGCTGGCGCACCGTGCGGCCCGGGAGTCCATGAACGGCCAGGTGGCGCTCGCCCGGCGCACCTTGCGCTTCGAACGGCACGTCCACGAGCTCTACCGCCTGGCCGAGACCCCGGCCCAGGCGCAGATGGCCGCGACCGCCCTGGACCTCGGCGCACCCGATTGGCTGTACGCCGGCGAGGACGGCGCCGCGTGGCGGCGGGAGATCTCGGCGCTGCTCGACTACGCCGGCTGGGCGTGCACGGTCCACGACGCAGGCGGTGACCCCGGGATGGCCCCGGGGCGCCCCGAACGCCTGGACGGCTGAGCACTCCGGCCGGCCGGACGGCAGGCTGGCCCGGACCGGCGCCGGCGCTTCCTAGAATGGTGTGCATGCCTGCGGCCACCGACACCCCCACCGTCCCCCACGACGCACCGCGCACCGACGCGCCGCTCGTGCTGGGCATCGAGTCCTCCTGCGACGAGACCGGCTTCGGGATCGTGCGCGGGACCGAGCTGCTGGCCAACGCGGTGGCCTCCTCCATGGAGGAGCACGTGCGCTTCGGCGGGGTGATCCCGGAGATCGCCGCCCGCGCCCACCTCGAGGAGTTCATCCCCACCCTCCAGCTGGCCCTGGACACCGCCGGCGTGAGCCTGGAGGAGCTCGACGCGATCGCCGTGACCTCCGGCCCCGGACTGGCCGGGGCGCTCATGGTCGGCGTCGCCGGGGCCAAGGCCCTGGCCCTGGCCACCGGCACACCGCTCTACGGCATCAACCACCTCGTCGCCCACGTCGGCGTCGGGGTCCTGGACGAGGTGACCGGAGCCGGGACGGGCGCCGACCGGGCGACCGCGCCGGCCGCCGTCGTGGGATCCGGGCAGGACCGGGCGCACCCGCTGCCCGACCAGCTCGGCGCGCTGCTGGTCTCCGGCGGGCACACCGAGATCTTGCGGGTCAACCGGCTCACCACGGACGTGGAACTGCTCGGTTCCACCATCGACGACGCCGCCGGGGAGGCCTATGACAAGGTGGCCCGGCTGCTCGGCGCCGGCTACCCGGGCGGGCCCGTGATCGACCGCCTCGCCCGCGAGGGCAACCCCACCGCGTTCCGCTTCCCGCGCGGGCTGAGCGCCCCGAAGTTCGTGGGCACCGCCCAGGCCCCGGGCAAGCACCGGCACGACTGGTCCTTCTCCGGGCTGAAGACCGCCGTGGCCCGGTGCGTGGAGCAGTTCGAGGCCGCCGGGGTGCCGGACGAGCAGATCCCGACGGCGGACATCGCCGCGTCCTTCCAGGAGGCCGTCGCGGACGTCATCACCGCCAAGGCCGTGCGCGCGTGCACCGAGCACGGGCTGGAGCACCTGCTGCTCGGCGGCGGGGTCGCGGCGAACTCCCGGTTGCGCGGGCTGCTGGCCGACCGGTGTGAGGCCGCCGGGATCGGGCTGACCGTGCCGCCGCCGCGGCTGTGCACGGACAACGGGGCCATGGTGGCGGCCCTCGGCGCGCAACTGGTCATGGACGGGGTGGCCCCCTCCGGCCTCGGCTTCGCCACCGACCCGGGCCAGCCCGTCCAGCAGATCTCCCTGCCCGCCTGATCACCTCACCGCCTGATCACCTCCCCACCTGCCTCCACCCACCCGGGTTACGATCACGCTCCACGTCGAGACACGCCGTGAAAAGCACCCTCGAGCGTGCACGTAACTCTTGGGAAGCGGGGTCTCAGGCGCCGATGGAGGTGCGGGTGCGGGCCACGGCATCGGCGACCACCGCCCGCAGGGGCGCGACGACGTCACCGGCCAGTGCCGTCCCGGCGGCCGACTCGGCCTCATCCGCCCGAGCACCGGACTCCGCACCGGTGCGCAGGGCCGCCGCGGCCACCCGCCGTTGGTGTGCGGCCGCGCCACCACCGGCCACGATGTCCCACACCGAGGCCAGCTCCGCCGCACAGCCCAGCCGCTCGGCCACGGGGGCCAGGCGCTCGAGCTCGGAGCGCAGGTGGTCGGTCACCAGCAGCTCGTCCCCGGCGGCGTTGAGGATGATGATGGCGTCCAGCCCGTACCGCGCCGCGCGCCACTTGTTCTCCTGCACGTGCCACGGCGGCATCGTGGGGATGGAACCGCCGGCGTCCAGGGTGTCCGAGAAGTCCTGCACCAGGCACTGGGTCAGCGCGGCGATCGCGGCGATCTCCTCGAGGGTGGCCACGCCGTCGCACACGCGCATCTCCACGGTGCCCAGCCGCGGCACGGCGCGGATGTCCCAGCGGCACTCGGTGACGTCGTCGATCACGCCGGTGTGCGTCAGATCCGCCACGCAACGCTCGAACCCGTTCCAGTCTCCGAACTGGAACGGCAACCCGGCCGTGGGCAGCTGCTGGAACATCAGGGTGCGCTGGGACTGGTAGCCGGTGTCCACGCCGGCCCAGAACGGGCTGGAGGCGGACAGC